>JAISZQ010000071.1 GCA_031269165.1 Spirochaetaceae bacterium | reverse complement strand
TAAAATATCTCCGAGGGGGGGGGGGCACCCGCGATAAGGAGGGGGGTCACGAGGAATTTATTCAACAACACCAATTTATTCATATACAACTTTTATCCTGTAAAAACCAATAAAACCGCATCACGCCCCGTATTTGAGGCATCGGCTATACTTATACCACACCCGCAAACACTTGTCAAGCGGTACCCGGCGAAAATCGCTAAAAAAACGTGAAAAAACGTGAAAAATTTTTGAAAAAAGTATCCGGCACGCCCGGATTGGGGAGATTGCGCGGGGGCCGTCCCTCCGGTCAACAACTGAGAAGGCGCCGGAGAGACGGTTTTCGCGCAAACAGGGCGGCTGAGGGCTGTCCCCGTCCGCTTGCGCTTAGAGCCTGTTCAAAAACCCCATGGGACGCAACCCTCCGCTGTGATTTGGGGGGCGTTGCGGGGGTGGAGCCTACAACCCTCAACGTCCTGTTTCGGGTTTCCGGCCGGGGCGTACTTGGTAATGCGTCCGTCCGTGGACGCTGAGCAAACCCTACGGTTTGCTTAAGGTACGCCCACAAAACCATGCACCGCATGGTTTTGTCCCCGCAGAAGGGGGTAGCGGAGGGCTCAAGCCCGGAGCGAGGGGGAAGGCTTTCCCCCTACGGGGAGTGAATGTGGGGAAATCGTCATTGCGAGGGCGGAGTCCGAAACAATCCAGACGAAGGAAGGCCATCACACTGGATTGCTTCACCAACGGTAAATTGCGAACCTGTCACGACAACTTGCCACGGCAACTATGTTGCTACAGGTTCGCAACGACGGCTCTTATCCCTTATCCCCTACAGCGTATCCGGCGAATCGAGATAGGCGGGGAGGCGCATGACGGTTTCCAAGTAGCCCTGGCGTTTTTTCTTGACGGCGATGTCCATCGTCGCGTAGCCTTGTTTTTCTTCCAGTTTGAGGTTTTTGATCGTAACGGGGTCTTCCGGGGAGAGGCCCACTTCGTCGGCGACCGAGCCCCGGATGACTTTCTTGATGAGATAGGTCGGGGAAAGCGCGCCGCCGATGGACGGGGCAAGCACCATGCCGAAAAGCGGGGCGGCCATCCGTTCTTTGCTGTCGATCTTCGCCGCCTCGGCAAGGGGGAGTTCGGGCCGGGGGACGAGTGTCATGCGGAACGTCCTGCCGTCGGCGGTTTCTATGGTACAAAGTTCGCCGGGGCGCGAGGGAAAAAGCGCGTCCTGATAGGCGGTGATGAGGAGGCCCTCAGGCGCGGTGACGGGGGTGCCGTTGAGTTTCGTGATGACGGTGTTTTCGGGTACGCCCTGTTCCCATGCGGGGGTGAGCGGGGCAACATAGATGATCTCAGCGCCGTCTTTCGTTTCGGCAAGCGTGAGGCCCAGCCAAGGGCGTTCGACCTTGCCGCCTTTCAGCATGGCGGGTAACGCGGCGGCGAGGCGTTCGGCGGGGATGGCAAAGTTGAGCCCCTGGTATTCCAACGCGCCGGCAAACACGATGCCGACGAGCCGTCCCTCGGTGTCGACGACCGGGCCGCCTGAGTTGCCGTGGTTGATGGCGGCGTCGATTTGGATCACGTCGCCGATTTGGAGGAAACGCCGCCCCTGCGCGGACACGATGCCGCTGGTGACGGTTTTTTCAAGGCCACCGGGCGAGCCGATGGCAAGGACGGTCTCGCCTACTTCGGGGTCGGGGCGGTCGATGAGGGAGAACACGTATTCCGGCGTGATCTCCGCCTTGATCACGGCGAGGTCGAGCGTTTTGTCGTAACCGATGACTTTGGCCGGAACGCGCGCGCTTGTCGCATCGCCCATGCGGACATACATCCGCGAGTAACCCTCGTAATCGGGGCTCACTTCGCTTTCGATGACGTGGTAGTTGGTTATGAGGAGCCCGGACGTGTCAACAAAGAAGGCCGAGCCGAGCGCGCGGTCGGGGTAACCCATGCCCCGCTCGAGCCGGATCCCCCGGTCGATGACCACGGTTGCCACGCCCTTGACCATCTGCGCGGCGGAGTCCCGTCCCTCAGCGAATGTCCGCAGGTCTTGCGCCACCGAGGTCCCGTCCCGGTCCATCACGCCGAGAAAGAACGCGGCGGAACGACGCTGGCGGACTTCCACCGCCCGTTCAAGGAAGGGGAGGGCGTCTTGAGCGGTAAGCGGGGCGGCCTTGTCGGCGGCGAAGGCGGCGAGAAACGCCTCGAGATTGTCGCCCTTTTCAAGACCGGCCTTCGCGGAGGCAAGGAGAAAGTCTTCTTCATCAGGCTCCCGTTCCCGCGTGTCTTCCGTGTCGGTGGACAGGGCGCGGAGCGACCGGGCAAGGGATGCCGCATCGTCATAACGCTTTTCCTCAAGCGCCGCCTCTTGCTTGTGCCGGATTGCTTCCGCCGCCGCATCGAGGAGCGGGGCAAGCGCCTCGTCGTCGCCGTAGATCGCCCGGTACATACCGATCAGGTGGACGGCCTTCTCCGGGCTGTCCGGCATCGTGCTTTTAATGTCGTCGAAACGCACGTCCACCGTCGAGCGGGGAGGCATGAGCCTTTGTTCGGCAACCTCAATGCTCCCGCAGGAAAGGAGACTCGTCAATGTCAGAACGCCCCACAAGACCGCGAGCCGCTCAAAATGGTTTCTCTTATTCACGGTATTCATATACTCCATCTTCATTTATGTCCCAAAAACGGGCTGCCGTGCCGTCCGCCGCATATTCTTCTTTATACTCGGCGATGCCGTTATCGTTGAAATCCGAAGCCTGAGATGCGGGAGCCGTTTCATAAAACGGGTAGTAATCCTCGGTTCCCGTACTGCGCTCCGTTCTGATTCCTGTTCTAAAACGCCGGACGGTTTCGCGGGAACCGTTCAAGTCCAGATCGATGAGTTGCCTCACCGGAAATCCCCGGTCAAACTCGGTCTCGGAGACGAGCCTTCCCTCCAGTCGTTCTTCGGCGTGAACCGGAACGCCGTCCAGCAGGGTGATGGTCTCCTGTGCGCCCTCAAACTCCTTGCTGTCGCGGGTAATGGCCAGCGCAAACCCGGCAAGCGTCCGCCCGGTGAGCGTCGCGGCATAGACATCCGTTTCGGGGAAAAGGGTCTGTCCACACAGTTCCCGCAGGTGGAAGGGCGCAAAAAACAGCGAACGCGGCGCAAAGTCATAGCGGAGACCGTTCTGTTCCGCATACCGGACGCTGGGGAAGTCCTGCCAGAAGAGCGTGATGTTCCCGGCGGCAAGGAGCGCGGATTCCGGCACCTCGGCGGCAAAACGCGCGCTTATGTCGGGAAGCCCGTCCTGATCCGCGTCGTACTCGTAGGTAATCACGCGGCCCTCGCGGTATGCAACCCTCGTTTCGATCACCCTGTCGTGATTCTCGTCAACGGTGATTACGCCTGAAAACACCTGCAACCTCTGTTCAAAGGTTCCCCGCATTTTGTCCGTACCGAGCAACGACCACACGGAAAGCAACGTCTCCCGGTCGATTGTCTCGTTGGCGAACAAGGTTGCCGTGGCACTCTCGCCGCCTATCACGCCGAGGTCCAATGCAACGGGCAGGGACTCGGCAGCGGGAACCGGAACCATGGCCCGATACGCGGCAACAAGACGTTGCGCCTCCTTCCGGTCGTAGACAAAAGGCGCGGCAAGGTAGCCCAGTTCAGGGGCGAGGTCGGCAAGCAAGGAGACGGTCCGCAACACCCGGTCAACGAGTGCCTGTTCGTTACCCGCCGGTGTATGGGTCGCGGCATAACGCAGAATCAGCGCGGCAATTCTCGGATCACGAGCAAACCGATCAAGCGAAAGGGATGCCTCACGGATAAAGCCCTGCCGGTCGTCGAGCCCTTTCCACGCCTCAAGCCGCACGAGGGCACTTTCCACATTATCCGCACAGAGTTGGACACTCCGCAACGCGTTTGAATACTGCCGCACCGTCAGCAGGGCCCGCGCCTCGATAAGCCGCGCGTCCTCAGGCTGGTAAATACGGAACCGGTCAACCGCAAGCGCGTTCCGCACCGCCTCAAGAACAAGAGCCGTCGGCCGCCTGAGTTCCTGCCGGACAAAGGCCAACTGATAACTTATATCCGACGACACGTCGGCATAATCCAGCGAACGCAACAACGCCGCCTCCGCCTCGTCCAACCGCCCGCCTCCACTCCCGCTTTCGAGCAAACTCTGCACGTACAACGAATACCGCTCGGCAACCGCTTCCGGCCCCGCACGATCTTGAGAAAACGCGGGCGCGAGCACCGCAAAAAACGCCGCTAAAAGGAACCCTTTCCCCATCTATCCTTCTAGTATATCATTTTTCACCAGAAAAAGAAACCACCAGGGCAATGTCATGAGCAATTCCGATCTCAAAACCTCACGTTGCCTGTTTGCTATGGCGCGGGCAGACCTCTCCCAAGGCCATCGTTGGCCGTAAACGGGGGCTTAGCCGGGCGGAAACACGGAGAAAAACGTGAAGGGAACGCCCAGCGACCAAAACACGACATTCTCCATTTTCATTTATCCATTTTCCATTCGCGCCACGCGCGTACACCCCGGTGGGGAATTGAAAATGGGAAATGGAGAATGGAAAATTATAGGAAGGGAACGCGCCATCTTCAAAACACGACATTATCCATTTTCAATTTACCATTATCCATTCGCGCCACGCGCGTGCCCCTCCCCGTGCGGAAGTTGAACCGCACCGAGAACGTCTGTTTAATGAACAGGGTTCATCATCCACCGCATAATCTTCGGCAGTTTGAACCCGTCATCGGGCTTGATGTAAAACGAGAGCGTACAGCCCTCGATTTTAAGCCCGCGCATCTCGAAACGAAAGAGCCCTTTCGTTTCGATGAGCACCCGGCAGAAAAGCGCCGCCGTCCACCACATCGGGAACAAGGGCTCGCTGATATTAATCGCCGTACGAACTTCGTACCAGACATCTTCTGCTAATTGTCTTTTTTGCCTCATGGCATATAGCCTCCGGCTATATATATGCGGTTGCCGGCCGTCCTGCTTTAGTCAAACGGGAAAAAAAGCGCGAAAAAAGTGAAAAAACGGTGGTTTTGGAACAGGCTCCATTTGTCATTTTCAATTCCCCGAAGGGGCGCGTGTTTCGTGGTTAAGCGTGATTCAGTTGAGATCCAGTTTGAGCGGCAGTTTGCCTTCGGCTTCGATGCGGCCCGTGATGGCCGAAAAGCCCGCCAGAAAAGATTCCTCGTAATCGGAGTAGACCGCGACTGCCCCGTCTACCCAGTCTAAGCCTTCCAAATAGGCGGGGTTGAGCACGGAGAGCACGATGATTTTCTTGCCGAGGGACCGTGCGGCGCTGAGCAGGGCGGCACCCTGGGCGTTGCGGAGACAGAAGATAATGGTGTCGGCGTTGCGGGCCATTGCGAGAAAGTCGCTTTGAAATTCGGGGGCCGCCCAGATCGACTTCGCGTTGGAGAAGGCTTTTTTCCCCGCGCTGAAAAATTTGAGGTCCGGCCCGGCAAGAAGGACGTTACCCGCCGTTTCCGGGGTAAGCGGGAATATGCCGCGTTCCTTTTCCATGACGATGGTTGCCGCGCGGGAGGCGAGGTCTCGGTAGAAACTGGCCGCTCCGGCATCGGGGATGCCTTCCCGTATCTTGCGGATGTCGGGGATAAAAGGCGGCGCGTCCGGGCCCTTCAAGTAGGCGAGTTTGGCAGCGATGACACGGGTCGCCGCCTCGCGTACCCGCTTGTTGAACGGTTCGGAGCGGCGCATTTCCGCGAGCAGGTTTTCCCAGAGCGGACCGTCAAGCGCGGGGTTACCGGAAGACATGATGAGGTCGTTTCCCGCATCCAATGCCTCAAACGCCGCCCGCGACTGGCTTCCCGTCGCGAACGTCGCGCCATTCATCGAGATGTCGTCGGTCACCACGAGGCCCTTATACCCGATTTCGTTTCGCAGAATATCCGTGAGAAAATAACGGGAAAGGGATGCGGGCGTGTTTCCTGCCTGGGTTTTCGGGAAGGCTATATGGCCGCTCATGATCGCGCTGATGCCTTCTTTTGCGAGAATCTGGTAGGGCACGAGTTCCCGTTCCCAGAGCATATCCATCTCTGCATCGATTCGGGGCAGTACGCCGTGGGAATCGAGCGCCGTGTCGCCGTGTCCCGGAAAATGTTTGGCCGTGGCAATGACGCCCGCATCGTGCAACCCTTTGGCGTAGGCTGCGCCGAGGACGCCCGCATAGACCGGGTTATCGCCGAAGGCGCGGGTGCCGATGAGTGTAGACCGGGTGTCGCTCAGCACGTCGACGGTCGGGGCAAAGTTCATATTAATCCCCAGCGCGGCGATCTCGCGTCCCAGATAGTAGCCTTGCAGATAGGCGTCGCGGGGCCGTCCCGACGCGCCCAAGGCCATGTTGCCGGGGGTGAGACTCGTTACGCCTTTGACATGGCGGATCATGCCGCCTTCCTGGTCGGTGGCAACAAGGAGGGGGATCTTGAGCGGTCTCGCCAGGGCCGCCTTCTGGTAGACCCCGATGGTTTCCGCTAGGGTGATCGTGGTTTGCAGTTCTTCTTCCGCCGTCGGGTTATCGGGAAGCGGGGTATTCCAGCCGAACACCTTTACGCCCCCGATGCCGCGTTTTTCTATCCACTCCAGAAGGTGGGGGGAAGGCGGCGCGCCCGACCACCCGAACATCAGGGTCTGGGCAAGGGCATCCTCATCGGATAATTCCGCCACAAACGCCGCCGCTTTTTGATGAATGTCGTCGCCGGGTTTCAGTTCGATTGAGTCAAAGTCAACGGGAAAGAGCGGGGCGGTACAGAGCAAGAGGACAAGAGCGGCGATACGGTGTATCGCTTGGCGCAGGTTCCGTCCATGCCGGGATAGGGGGGCGTTGCGGGGGGCGGGGCCACCGCTGAGGGGGGTAGCGTAAGACGCAAAGCGGCTGGAGCGAGGGGGGAGGCTTCCCCCCTCATAGTCCGTATCGAAAAGAGTCAAAATGCTATTGTTCCCATGCTTTTTCGGCTTCCGCCACATAGCGTTCAACGTCTTCTTTCCGGGCCTTGTTGAAGAGCAGGGCTAAAAAATCCGGCTGAGCGCAGAAAAAATGCAGTTTGGACAGCGTGTGAAGGTGGCTACGCGCGCTCGACGAAACGATCAGGATAACGGCCCGCACCGGCTCCCCGTCCAGAGCGTGCCAGTTCACCGGGTACTTGGTAAGACCGATGGCGATAAACTGCTCGTCCTCGCGGGTCACCAGCGGGTTGCGCGGGTGGGGCAACGCGATACCGTGACCTGCCTGAGTGGGCTGGAGGTCTTCCCGTTCAAGCACGGCCTTGAGCAAAGCGGCACCGTCCAGATGATCCGGCAACGTGATTCGCCCGATGAGATCCCGAATCGCCTGCGCCGGGGTCGTGCCCTCGACATCGTAGACGATTCCGCCGCGTTCCAAAAGCGGCACCAGCGATTTAGTCATGCGTTTTCCCTTCCCCTTTCTCGCTTTGATAAAGGGCATTTTATCATATTTTTTAAGCCGTGTCAAGGGGGGTATGCGCTGCGCGAATTGAAAAGGGAGAATGACCGGGGATTGGAGACGGCGCGTTTCATTATAGTGAGGCTGTTTCAAAACCTCAGAGGGGCCTTGACATTTGCGGAAAAGGGGGCGATAATAAAGGAACAATCGACTGACCAAGGGGATATTGATGGGAATTGTGCCCGTTAAGAAAAGCCTCTTGGTCAGGTGTTATTTCGGGTGATTTCCAAAACAGAGTATCGGTTGTCGCATTTTTCCGCCCAAATACTGTTGTTACGGCGTTTATGTTTCTATTTTTACCTATATTTCTTACTTCTATTCCCGCGACTGTCCATTTTCCGTTTACTTTTAAGTCAATAAAAAGCCTGTATCCGGTATTTTTGTAGGTCGCTACCGCAAATGGTTTGGCAATTTTATTGCTCAATTCAATCCAGTCACCTTTTTTAAGATTGTGGTCATCATCTTTACCGTTATGACGCGCTATTGCGCCATAAGAAATATCAAAAAAATCACCTTTTAGCCCTTTGTCCTTTAATTCTGCCGGAGTTTCGGCGAGATAAAAATGGTGTTTTGCCAAATTTTCTCTTTCTTCAGGTGTCCCGTTGAGAATAGCGTCTATATTTGCTATAAGGCTCGCTGCTTTTTTGTCCATTCCCTCATTATCGGCCTTTCCCCTCCGACAAACAAATGCGTCTATTCTTGTCATTGCGAGACGCGAAGCGACGAAGCAATCCAGACGAGGAATGCCCGCACACTGGATTGCTTCGCCCGCTCTCACGAGCGGCTCGCTCGCAATGACGGGGGGCTTGCTCGCAATGACGAGCGAAGAAAAAGACCACGAATGGGCACGAACAGGTTCCTTTGTTGATGGAATTTGTTCGTGTTGATCAGAGGTTACATGAATGAGTTTGGTAAATGGACTGAGTTACCAGTAGAGGACAGCGTATGAACGGGTTGGCGGTACAGATCAAGCCTCATGCTGATGGTTTTGCGGTGCTTGCCGGAAAACTCGATGTTGGGGACAAAGCCGTTCTTTTGGTAAAAAGCCAGCACACCCGCATCATGCTCAATATCAGCGTCCACAGTGAGGAAGCGGGCGGCGCAGTAGGGGTTGATATTGTAACGGGCAATTTGTCCCGCTTGATATATCAAATGCGTACCTATACCACAGTATCTGTGCCGGGACATTTCACCCACCGCCAGTTTAGCGATTTTCATTGCCGGAATGGTTTTGAAGGGATAGCGCAGTTTGTGCAACTCTTTTTCGGCATTGGACAACCTCACCGCGTCGGCGACGAGGGACATATAGGCGGCGATCTCCCCGTCCACTTCCTCCCGCAAGAGCCATGTAGTGGCAACATGGTCGGTTTGAGCGCGGAACGCTTCCTCTCGCAAATAAGCGGCGTATTCGGGGACGGTGCAGCGGAACACCTCCACGGGGGCGTCCGCCACAAGCAGTTCCAGCCGAAAATAATGTTCAGCGTTATCTTCGGTGATGGTAACTGGCATGTTCATTTTTCCCAGCCCGGCTTAGTGGTCTTGAACAACTTCCTAAGTTTCCGGTCCCGCTCCTCAATCCGCGCATATACCTCAGGCGGTATCGGTTCCCTGATCTGGGCGATCACCTCGCGGATGATGTTGATGTCTTTAATCTCGGTCGGCTGGACCGGCTTCCATTTCCATTTAATTCCCATAATTGCCTCCATGTATGATTTTAACTGTGATTTTAACATGAACGGCGGCGAAAGTCAAGGCGGCGCAGTACATCGAAATCATTCTAACTCAAAAAAAGGCGTACATCGAAATAAAAATCTAACCCAAACAGACTAAGTTGTTATATTGCAAGAATTTAGGCAACGGGCTAATTCTATGCAGGGTAAAGAGTTACGAAATGGCCCAAAAGCTGTCAGAACCCTAAATAAGCATAGATTAAGTCTAAGTTTAGACAGGAATTAGACTTACGTAGAGTTAGATTTTATTTCGATGTACTACGGCCATTGACAGGGCAATGTCATTTACTTTTTTAACCGGCAAGAACCGTAAAAACAGCATAATTTTGAAGAATAATAACCCAACGGGCCCTTTGGCCCGTAACCTCAAGGGATAGAATATCCCCGGCCAAAAGTCCACAACCTCACTCACCCTTTGCTATGAAAACGGACAGAGCAATGAATGTTGCGCTCATTTTTTGTCCTCTTACACAGTAGGGCAACCAGGGGTATACTATTTACCATGACCATAGATTGGTTTTACCAGATGAAGACCATCCGCCGCCTCTGGTTCTTCTATTCGGTGTTTTTTATTTTCCCTCTTGGTATATGGACGGTATTTTATTTTTTCCAATTCCGCAATTACATAGCGGATAAATTCTACCGCTATTATGAGGGGGTGGTTTCGGATATGGTCGCTTCTTATGATGAACGGATTATGCGGATTACCAATATGGTCGAAATTTTAGAGCAAAACTCCAATTTTGTCGACTATCTTGAAGACTGGAATATGTCTACGGCTGAACGGGTATACGCTTTTAATAGGGATATACAACCCCTGATGAGTTATGTCATTTCCGTCAATGCTCTGTTTGAAGATATAAAAATATTCAGTTATCGTTCGGACCGGATTCCCCCGTATTATTTTATCAACCAATGGGATGAACATTTGTTACCCATGGAGGCGGTTTTGAACTTGGGGCTGCATCAGGCATTGTGGCAGTATGACGGGACGGAAAGACTGCGGTGTTATATTCCGATCTACGGTACCGGCTATACATCCCAGGCAGGATGTGTTGTTTTTTCTATAAATGTTGGAGAACTGCTGGGTGTCTTCCGCACCGAAGGCATTGAACTCCCGGTTATTATGGAGTACGGGGGAACGGAGCATCCGCTTTTTACCGAGAATAAAGATACCCGCCGTCTGTCATTGGTTCATAAACTGGAGCTTCATGAGCTGAACGCAAGATTGCGCTTTTATGCGGATTTACGGCAGTTCCCCGGCTGGAATATTTCGGCCATATTGGTACCGGTGTTTCTGCTGTTCGTCCTGATCACCTCAATTATCTTTATTAATTTTGCGGCAGGTACCAGGCGTATAACCGCCCTTGCAAAACATCTGGCGACTACCGATTACAGCAGCCCGGTTCCTCTGGATCGGGGCAGGTACCGTGATGAGATTGGTTTCCTTTTTGACGCCTATAATCAGATGGCGGCGAATATCAATCATCTGGTAAACAATGTGTACCGTGCGGAGATAAAAAGCCGGGACGAGCATTATTACGCCTTACAGGCTCAACTCAACCCCCATTTTCTGCTGAACTCCCTAGAAAATATCAGGATGATTACCCTTATGCGCGGCGACCATGAGACATCTGCTATGATATTCAAACTGGCCCGGATTATGGACTATACGATTCATCAGAGCGGTCTGATCTCCACGCTGGCACGGGAAGTAGAGCATTGCAGGAATTATCTGGAATTTTGCATGATGCGTATAGGAAAAACCTTTAGCTTTTCCATTAACTGTCCACAGGAATTTTCTGAATGGCCCTGTCCAAAATTCATTCTCCAACCCATTGTTGAGAACGCTATTGAACACGCTTTTGATGCCGTAACCATGGATAAAAATGTCAGTATCTCCGTCAGTTCCGTTGCCGGAGGCGCCCTCGTCAGGGTTCGAGATAATGGTTGCGGCATGGGACGCAAGGATATTGAGGCGTTACATCTGCGGCTAGACGCCGATGGAGCCGGTGGAAATTGCGGTGAAAATGATCCCCAGAGCAGGGGACATGGGGTCGGTATTCTGAATGTCCACGAGCGGCTTAAAATTTTTTATGGTAACGGATACGGAATTACCGTGGAAAGCGAGATCGGGAAGGGTTCCGAGTTTATCCTGTGCCTTGGCAATAAACCCGGTATTTTTGAATCTATCGGTCAATTCTGAAAAAGTGTCACAACAAAACAGACGCCGGTTATGGTATATTCTGAGCCTGTTCCAAAACTCGGTTAGTTTTGACAGGCTGAGGCCTTCGGCCATTGCAGTTTTGTAAGGCTAAAGCCGGGCTAAATCCACTGTCAACAACTTAAGAATTTTGGTCCGCGAATGGCGCGAATAAGCGCCATATATGGCGTTACGAATAATATATACCCATCAGCGCGTATTTGCATCGCCATGTATGGCGCACATTCGCGGACAAAAAAACTAAAAATCTGGACCGCCGTATACGGCGCAATCCGTTGACCACTCTTATATTCCATTTGCTTAAGTTGTTGACAATGGGGCTAAATCGGGTTGAGCCTTGAGAAACTGCGGTTTTTGAACAGCCTCAATCTGTAAATATGTCGGTTTATTCTGAAAAATTGTCGCTTTACAGCCGGGTACAGCCGGAGTATCATGAATAGTCTTATTTACCAATGTATCATTTATGGAGGAATTGTTATGAACAAACGGATGGTGTCTTTGATTTTGTGTTGTATAGGGATATGTTTTCCTGTCATGGCCGGCGGGGCCAAAAGTACCGGTTCTCCGGCTTCAACCGGGGAAACAAAGCCGGTTGAACTGGACCTCTTTATCAACTTTCCTTGGTTTGCGACCGATTCTTGGATCGGCATCATACCCGAGGAGATCACCCGAAAGACCGGTGTAAAACTCAACGTGACCCGCGCGGTGGACGACCGCCAACTCGGTCTGATGATTGCCTCGGGCAATCTGCCGGATCTGATTTTTACCGACCAGGAATTAAACAGGCTGGCGGATGAGAAATTCGCTTATTCCTATAACGGCCTGATTAAGCAATACGGCCTCAACTGGCAGCCTGATAAGATGGTGATAACCAATTCTCAGCTCTATAATAAGTCGGGGGACGGGAATTACTATTTTCTTCTGACTGCCTTCTCCAGTGCGGAAAAGTGGAAGAACGCTAAGGGTGTGGGTAATATGCCCAGCATCGGGGTCAGGCAGGATATTCTTGACGCTTTGGGAAACCCGCCCCTTAATACCCTGGCGGACTTTGAGCGGGTCCTGGGTATGGTCAAGGCCCGGTATCCCAACATGATTCCCTACGTGGCAGGCTGGATCAATACCCACGAAAACAAAGCCTTACGGGTGTGGAGCGGGGTGTCTAATGAAAATTTTGCGGAGGAAGACGGGAAGGTTATCTTCTATATTAATAGCAAGAATTACCGGCAGTACCTTCAGTACGTGAATGGCCTTTATCGCAAGGGCTATATGATAGCGGATAACTATTCTCTCACCGATACCGACGTGAAAGCTTTTTTTCAAAACGGTCAATGTTTCGCTCTTGGTCATGTTACCACAGGTGAGATCTACACTTACGGGGAAATGGCCAAGTCAACCGATCCTAAGGGATTGTTACTAAATAAAATTGACAACTAAAGGTTAGCAACAACAGAGTAATTCCATTCACCATGAAAATCAGCCTTAATAATGCGAATCAAGGGTAGAAAGCGGCGACGGCGAGTCTGGCAAAGATAAAGGCGATAAGGCCGTTTTCAGAGCGGACCTTCGAGGCGGACTGGATATGAGTCTTTTCGTTAAGCC
>JAISZQ010000355.1 GCA_031269165.1 Spirochaetaceae bacterium | reverse complement strand
TGAAATCAACATTTTACCGGAATATTTGCGATAAACGTCGGTGTTGCTGGATTGCTTCGTCGCTGACGGCAAGGTGCCGCCTTCTCGCAATGACGACCGTTCCCCTGTCATTGCGAGCGAAGCGAAGCAATCCAGGGTGAGGGCCTTCTCCGGCTGGATTGCTTCGTCGCTTTGCTCCTCGCAATGACGACCCGCCGCGATTGTGGACGATGCCCTGTCATTGCGAGCGTAACGTAAATGACATTGCCCTCGTCAATGGTTCCCCGTTTCCCCTTCACGTGTTTTCTGATATACTATCCGGTATGTCCTATGAAGTAACCGCCACGAGACGGCGGCCTAAAACGTTTGACGAGCTCGCCGGGCAGGAGTTTGTGAGCGCGACGCTCAAGGCTTCGATTGAGAGCGGGAAGATTGCCCACGCCTACCTCTTCTCCGGGCCGAGGGGGTGCGGGAAGACGAGCGCGGCGCGGATTCTGGCGCGGTCGCTCAACTGTGAGCAGGGGCCGACGGCAACGCCCTGCGGGGTGTGCGATGCCTGCAAGGAGATTGCGCGGGGCTCGCGGCTTGACGTGATCGAGATTGACGGCGCGTCCAACACGTCGGTGAACGATGTGCGGCAGATCAAGGAGGAGGTGCTGTTTCCTCCGGCGTCCTCGCGTTACAAAATCTATATCATCGACGAAGTGCACATGCTCTCCAACTCGGCGTTTAACGCGTTGCTCAAGACGATCGAGGAGCCGCCGCCCTACATTGTCTTTATCTTCGCGACGACGGAGTTGCACAAGGTTCCGGCGACGATCAAGAGCCGCTGTCAGCAGTTTGTGTTCCGGCTGATTCCCATCGAGATGATCGCCGCTATTCTCAAGGCGGTCTGTGCCGAGATGGGGCTCCAGGCCGAGGAAGAGGCGCTTTTCTGGATCGCCAAGGAGTCGACGGGGAGTCTCCGTGACGCCTACACGTTGTTTGACCAGGTGGCCTCGTTCTCGGACGGCCATCTCCGCGCCGCCCTCATCAAGGAAAAATTGGGGCTGGTGGGGCTTGATAACCTTAACTTGCTGGCGGAAACCTGCGTGGACGGCAATTCAGGCGAGGCACTTACGCTGGTTGACGGGGTGATTCAGGGCGGCGTGGCGATCGAACAGTTTGTCATCGATATGGCGGGATATTTCCGCAGTCTGCTGTTGGCGAAGAGCGGGATCACGCGGGAATCGCTTCTGGGTTACCGGCCGGATCGGTTTTCGGGGAAGGTTCTTGCCGCACTGGACGAGGCGCGGCTGGAACACGCGCTGGAACTGCTCTTCGGGCTTTACCGTGACATTCGCTACTCGGTGTCGCCGCGTTTCGAGTTGGAAGCGGTCATTATCAAGTTGTGTCTGTTGCCGCGCTGGGTGTCGCCGGAAGATGTCGCCGCCGCCGTCGCGGAGGCTCAGGCGGTGTTGGGCGGGATGCGGCAACCGGCGGGTGTACATGCTACCGCCACGGGATCGGGGGGCGTTGCGGGGGGCGGCCCCCCCGCTGAGGGGGGTAGTGGAGGACGGCTCAACCCCATGCGGGGGCCCCCGCACGGGGTTGAGATTGGCCGGAACGTGGGGGGAGACTTCCCCCCTCATGCGCCGCATGCGGAAATTGATCTTTCGGCTCCCGGCGCGTTGCGACAGGAGTTTAAGCGGTTCACATCTCAGCAACACCGGGCTGAGGCGGATCCGGTCGATGTGGTGAAGTCGGTTTTTAACGGTACGGTTGTCGATGGCGACGGTAGTACCGAATAAGGAGGGATTATGACGATTAATCCGCTTGATTTGATGAAGAATCTCCAGAAGTTGCAGGAACACGTTGGGGATATGCAGGAACAACTTGACGACGTGACGGTTACGGGCTCGGCCGGTGGGGGGATGGTCGAGGTGGACATGAACGGCAAACTGGAGGTGCTGGCGGTCAGGATCGCAAAAGAGGCGTGGCTGCCGACGGGCGGCGGCGCGGAACCGGATATCGAGATGGTGCAGGATCTGATTGTGGCGGCGTGCGCGGATGCGGGGGAAAAGTCCCGGCAACAGATTCAGAGCCACGTGGGTTCTATGGCGCAGACGATGGGGATTCCGCCGGGGATACTCACGTTTGGTGGCCCTTAGGACGGGATATGGCTCGGCTTGACGCGATTGAACGGCTGGTCACGCTGCTTGCGAAGTTGCCCGGTATTGGGAAAAAGACGGCGGGGCGGCTGGCGTACTATATTCTGGATTCGGAGCAGGCTTACGCCCAGGCATTGGCCGGGGAGTTGTCCCGTCTGCACGAATCACTTTCGCACTGTTCGGTGTGCGGCGCGTGGACAGAGACGGAACCTTGTCCGGTCTGCGCGGACGAGACTCGCGACAAGGCTATGCTCTGTGTGGTGGAACGGGCGCAGGATGTCCGCATCATCGAGGAGGCGCGGGAATTCCGGGGGCGGTTCCATGTCTTGGGCGGGCTCATCGCGCCGCTTGAAGGGGTAAATCCGAGCGATCTTTCGATCGGGAAACTGGTCGCCCGCGTGAGAAACGAGGGGATCACCGAGGTGATTCTCGCGCTCAACCCGACGCTGGAGGGTGATACGACCTCGCTCTATGTGCAAAAGCAGTTGGAGGGGAGCGGCGCGGTGGTTACGCGGCTCGCGTCGGGGCTTCCGGTGGGCGGCGACCTTGAGTATGCGGATCGGTTGACGCTTTCGCGGAGTTTCAGGAGCAGGGTGAGGTTCTGATGCGCCTAAAACGGTTGGTTTTGTTTGCGGTCTGGGCTCTTGTGTCGGCGGCGTTCATGCCGTTTGCTCTTTTTGCCGAGGAGATGGCGTTTCAGTTCACGCCGGTATCGGTTGCCGGTTCGGGAGGGGTGCATAACGCCGAGGAAGACGGTGTTTTCACCTTGTTGAGCAATCCGGCGTTGTTGAATTCCGTCACTTCGTCGATGTTTCTTGCGCTTTCCGGCGGGGTCGGGGATGTCTACCGGGATGGCATGTTTGAGTTCGGTTCGCCGCCTGTCTACTACACGGTAACGGGGCCGCTTGCCTTGGGGGTCATCAGCAAAGGGGTCGGCTACGGTATTTTCAATCATGTGAGTTTACAGTACGGTCGTTTGGACACGGATGTCGTCGGGGTCGCCGGTATTGACTGGGTGCTCATCGACACAACCGGTTTCAAACTGGATTTTGGGCTCGCGCCTAAGGTGTTGTTTCGGTTCAGGCAGACGAACACGGGTACGGTATCCCTGTTCGCGCCGAGCATCACGCCGGGGATTCTGTTTTCATTCGGCGAGAGATTTAGGGCGGGCATACGTTACGGCGACGCGCTTTCGGTCGCGCTCCTCGCAAACGGGGCGGAGGATATCCGTATTTCCCGTTCGTTGGACGCGGGGATTGCTGTGGAGATCGTTTCAAACGGGACGCTTGGGCTCACGCTTTTTGCCGATTACCGCGATCTGCTCAGGAGTTCCGATGATGGTTCGGTCGATCCGTTGCGGCAACTGGGTGTTGGGTTACGCGTTGCGTTTTGGAACAATTTCTGGTTGTCGGCGGGTATGTCCGCCCGTGCGCCGACGGGAGGATTCGGCGTAAACCTCGGCGCTGTCAAACTGGACACTGCCCTGTCTGCTTATGGCGCGGAGGTGGGCATACGAATCATGCGTGAATGAACCGTAATGCTGTTTGGTAACGAATCGATGTGCTGTTATCTCTCATTTCTCTTATAAGATAGCGTGTCGATGTGCCGGGTGCATCTTTCGCGCTATTTATGTTGATGGCGTGTCGATGTGCCGGGGGGATTTTAGCACCATTTGATAAGGTAACGGGTCGATGTGCCGGGTGAACACCACCTACAGGCGGCTGTGCTACCGGCGTGACGCGCTGTCTCAAGGCGACGTGCTACCGCAGACAGGTACTGACGAGGGTAGCAATGCCGCCTTACGGTGGTGTTCACCCGGCGGGGACAACAATACCGAGGAGCACGCTTTTGGACGGGTACTGTTTAGAAAGTAGCAAGCGGCGGGGGGAGCAACACGAAACAGCACGCCTTTGGGCGCGGGGGCTGTTTAGGAAGCGGTTGTCGGCAGGGGGAGCAACACCAAACGGCACGCCTTTTGGGGCGGGGGCTGTTTAGGAAGCGGCAACCGACGGGGGTAGCCACACCGAACGGCATGCCTTTGGGCGGGAACTGTTTAGGGAGCGGCAAGCGGCAGAGGTAGCCACACCAAGCGGCACGCCTTTGGGGGCGGAAACCGTTTAGCGAGCGGCAACCAACAGGGAGCGCCACACCAAACGGCACGCCTTTGGGCGGGGGCTGTTTAGGAAGCGGCAACCGACGGGGATAGCCACACCAAACGGCACGCCTTTGGGCGGGAACTGTTTAGCGAGCGGTTGCCGACGGGGATAGCCACACCAAACGGCACGCCTCTTGGGACGGGGGCTGTTGAGGAAGCGGTTGTCGGCGGGGATAGCCACACCACACGGCACGCCTTTTAGGGTGGGAACTGTTTAGCGAGCGGTTGCCGACGGGGTAGCCACACCAAGTGGCACGCTTCTTGGGGCGGGGGCTGTTGAGGAAGCAGCTGTCGGCGGGGGTAGCAACACCACACGGCGCGCCTCTTGGGGCGGGGGTTGTTGAGGAAGCGGCTGTCGGCGGGGGGTAGCCACACCAAACGGCACGCCTTTGGGCGGGGGCTGTTTAGGGAGTGGCAACCAGCAGAGATAGCCACACCACACGGCACGCCTTTGGGCGGGAATTGTTTAGTGAGCAGCAAGTGGCAGGGGTAGCCACACCAAACGGCACGCTTCTTTGGGCGGGGGCTGTTTAGAAAGCGGCAAGCAACAGGGGTAGCCACACCAAGCAGCACGCCTTTGGGCGGGAACTGTTTAGGAAGCGGCAAGTGGCAAGGATAGCCACACCAAACGGCACGCCTTTTAGAGCGGGAACTGTTTAGGAAGCGGTTGCCAGCGGGGATAGCCACACCAAACAGCACGCCTTTGGGCGGGGGCTGGTTAGGGAGCGGCAAGCGGCAGGGGTAGCCACACCAAACGGCACGCCTTTTGGGGCGGGGGCTGGTTAGGGAGCGGTTGCCGCCTGACCGCCTGTCGGTAGCGGTGCTACCGACAGGCGGCGGCCCGTGATGCTCTCGATCACGATGACGGCTGAATAGTTATGATTTTTTATACCGAAAACCGGGTTGTTCCGGTGAATTGACTGTTGCGCGGGATCCGTTTGAAAAGAACGCGCCGAAAGGAAGCCGCTATGCGTAGGCCCATTCGTCTCATTGACAAGGCACTCGTCATTGTCGTTTTGTTTCTCGTGTTTATCATAGCCGCGACGACGGTGTGGGCGCTGTTGTTTCGTGAAAACCCGGGTCGCGGAGAGACAATCGCGGCAGGCGAGACCGCCGCAGACCGGGGAGTTGTCGAGCAAAACTTCGCAGGTATCGGGAGGCTGCGGGCGGTGCTGAAAAAAGAACAGGGCAAGGAGGGGGCGACGGTGATCATCAGGGTCGTGTTTCCGTATAATGCGGCGGACAGGACGTTTACCGAGGAACTGGTGAAAAACACTGGAGTGTTCCGGGAGATGATTACCGCCTATTTTGTGGAGATGGCGGCAAGCGATCCGAGACTGCGCGACGAGGCGGTAATCAAAACGGAATTACTTGAGCGGTTTAACACGCGGTTGCGGCTGGGAAAAATCGACCGGCTTTTTTTTAGCGAGTTTCTGATTATCGAGTAACGCAGAGGGTTTCATCTCACTGTCAACAACTTAAGCAAAAAGAAAAGAAAGGTCCGCGGATTTTCGCGGATTAACACGGATTGAGTGGGGTATGATCCGTGAAAATCCGTGTCAATCCGCGGACAAAATTCTTAAGTTGTTGACAGAGGGGTTCATCCCCATGAATCACCGATGACGGGCGGACGGAATAGATACAGATGAAAAAACGCGCATCCCGACACGGCCCCGCTTCGTCGCCTTGCTACTCGCAATGACAATCCCCGTTGTCATTGCGGACGGGTTGCCTGTCATTGCGAGCGGAGCGAAGCAATCCAGTGCGAGGCGTTCCCTGTCTGGATTGCTTCACCCTTCGGGTTCGTAATGACGACCCCGCTTCGCTCCCCGCAATGATGGCTATGCCATGCACCTCGCAATGACAATCCCGCCGTCATTGCGGACGGGCTGCCTGTCATTGCGAGCGGAGCGAAGCAATCCAGTGCGAGGCGTTCCCTGTCTGGATTGCTTCACCCTTCGGGTTCGCAATGACGGCCCCGCTTCGCTCCCCGCAATGACGGCCCGTTCTTAATCCGCACACAAGTACAAGAAACCACAGATGAAGTGGTGTTGCCAATGAACATGTTCGTCTGCGGTTCTTTGTGATTCTGTGCGTTTATCTGAAAGGGTACGAGGGGGCTACTTGTATATTTTTCGCGCATGAAATATAATAACGAGAAGGTATAACTATGAAGACAAAGATAACTTTACTTATGTTTGTGATATTGATCTCATGTGCCATCCCGCTTCTTGCACAGGACCAGGAAGAAGGGGATAGTTTCTTTTGTGTAACGATTCCGGCGTACAAGATATACCCTCATTCGAAGGGCTATATATTTACCTACCGGAAGAATTCTATCGAGATCGGACGTCTCTTTTTTCCTTATGAGTGGTTTTGGGAAAAGCCGGGGGGGAACAAAGAACCGGCGAAAGGGGTGCTGGTAACATTCCGTCCCGGTAACACAGCGTGGCCGCAAGTCTCGATTTTTTATCGTAACGGTGAGTTTAGTTATGTTAAACTCTATACGCGGCAGGAAGTGCTCCATGAATCGTGGGGATTTCGCTCTCCGGTCGGCAATTTTGATGCGGACTTCGAAAACGCCGAACCGCCAACGTTGAAGTTCAGTGATCTAGAATAATGACGCGCAAACCGTAACGGTTCAGTCGTTACCGTGATTGAGCGCATCACGGGAGGCTGCCTTACCGGGGCGGTCAGGTGGCCTTTCGAAGGGCATCGTGATGCCTGAGCCTGTTCCAAAACCCGCATTTTTGTAGCCTTTCGGTGAAAAAATGCAGTGTCTGGCCGCAAAGGACGCAAATAGAGTTTGCGCGCCGACTTTGTGGACAGACGCTCACGAACCACGAATCTCTGTTCACGAACCACTCACTTATGAGGCTGTTTCAAAACCCCACGAGACGCAAGTCTCCGCCGGGTCGCGGACGAAAGGTGTTGCGTACTGGCAAGGAACATGATAAAATAACACAAACAACCCAAAGAGAGGGAAGGGGAAAAATGGTATTAGCACCGGTAAAATGCCCGCATTGCGGA
>JAISZQ010000343.1 GCA_031269165.1 Spirochaetaceae bacterium | reverse complement strand
CGCGTACATTCGCGGACAAAAAAACTAAAAATCTGTGTGATCCGTTGACCACTCTTATATTCCATTGGCTTAAGTTGTTGACAGTGGAAGGCGCGGCAACTTGCCGATTCCCCCTTTTGTTGAGATTTTGAACAGGCTCTAAGGCGGTGCTCCGATCGCGCTGTTTGTGGTTACCATGCCTGTAATCAAGCCTGTGATAAAGGGCTTGCGCTTTTCCCGTGATTTGGCGTATAGTTTTCAGCGAACAAAATCATTGGGGATGCGTCATTGGTGAATCGTTTGAACAATAGTCAGGCAGCGTTGGTGATAGACCGCACGGAAGAAGGAGTCGCTCTTAGGGCGGCGAATCCTAAAACCGCCGAAAAAGACTTGGATTACCGGAAATTCTCAGGGGTGTTGCGTACGGTTGCGCGGGAATTTATGACGCTGTATCAGACGCGGCAGGGGAGGGTCTCGTTTTGGGAGCGGCAGTGGATGGCTATCGCGGATCCGCCGCCCGCGCTGGTGCGGCTTGCCGCCGAGGCGGGTGTTCTTTTCGATGCGGACGGGAAGCTGGTGCGGCAGAAAGAAGGCGTGTACCGGTGCGCTTTGGCGGTCAATAAAACGGGCGATGTCGAGACCGGGCATCGGTATGATGCCGTGAATCTTGCCACGAAATACTGCCTTGCCAACAACGAGGGCGCGGTGGAGGCGGAGAACTTTTTTTTGCTTTCGCCGTCTCTGGCGTTAAGCGGCGGCTTTCTCTATGAGACCGAATATGTGGGTCAGGACGCGCTCCAGTACCCGTTTGACGGGACGATGGCGGTAAAAAAAGCCGACTTGCCGGTGTTTCTGTCGCTTGCCCTGTCGAGGGTTCCCAATCTGGCGGTTTTGTACGAGGATTGGACGGTGGAGAAGGCTCACGCGGTCAGGGCGCTCCCCGCGCTGGTCTTCATGGAGATTGACAAATACAACTATCTGCACGTCCGCCCGCTGAATTATCTTCGGGCGTTTCCGCCTGAGTTTCTGGAAAACGAGCGAATCGTGACGGCGGCGGAACTGATTGCGGAGAAAAAAGTTATTCGCGTGTCCGAGATTGTTTTCGCCGATTCGCCCGGTGATATGTTCCGTGAAATGTTGTACCGGAGCAACAAAGTAAGCAACAGCCACAAAGGCAGGCCAAAGGAAGCCAACGACAAGGTTTACGAGGAAAAGGGGCGTTTTATTCTGGAACCCGCGTTTGCGGCGCGTTTTATCGGCGACAAGATACTGGACCTTGCCGAGCGTTTTGTCCTGCTGGAAACGCAGGTTCTGGCCTCGTACAAGATACGGCTGGGAAAACCGAAACTCCGCATTTCCGCCGGATTGGGGACCGATTTTCTCGTGGGCGAGGGGGATGTCGAATTCGAGGGCGCACACTTTTCGTTCGCGTCTTTCATGGAGGAGTACAAGAGATCAGCCTGCGTTACACTCCTTGACGGGGTGAAAGGGATTCCCGACAAGAAGACGATGGACCGGCTTTCAAGGCTCATTTCCCGGCTCAAGGGCGAGGAGGTGCAAGTTTCGCGGTTTGACCTGGCGTTTCTGGAACAGGACGATGTGGTATCCGTGGAGGGCGCGGCGTGGGCCGAGGCGAGAAAGTTTTTTGCCAACTATCATTTGATTGCCGAGATGAAGCCCGATTTGTCCATCGCAAACGGAAAACTCAGGCCCTATCAGGAAGAAGGCGTGAAGTGGTTAATCTATCTGAGCCGGTACCAGATGGGCGCGTGTCTTGCGGATGAGATGGGTCTCGGTAAGACCGTGCAGATCATCTCGCTTTTGAAAAATGTCTTTCAGCAGAACGCCACAGGCAAGGTGATGATTCTCTGTACGAAATCGCTGGTGTTCAACTGGGCCGCCGAACTGGAAAAGTTTGCCCCGGAACTGCCGTTTATCGTGCACTATGGGCAGAATCGCGACACGGTGCATCTGAAACAGGACGGGTTTTCCATCATCCTTACCTCGTATATAACCCTGCAAAGGGATTTTGCCGAGCTTGCCAAAGTCGAGTTTCTCTATCTCATACTGGACGAGGCTCAGGCGATTAAAAATCTTTCCACGCGGACAACGATGAGCGTGGTGCGCCTGAAGGCGCGGAACCGGATCGCCATAAGCGGAACGCCGATAGAAAACAATCTCATGGACTTGTACAGCCTCTTCCGGTTTCTCCTTCCCGGCTTTTTCGGTTCGCGGGAGGAGTTTGCCTTTAAATATTTAACGCCGATTCAAACTGACGGCAACGAGACTGCTCTGCTGGATTTGAAACGGCGGATAGAACCCTTTGTACTGCGCCGCTTGAAACGCGCCGTGCTGAAAGACCTGCCGCCGAAGAGCGAGGAAACCGTGTATATCGACTTGGACGAAGAACATCTCCGGTATTACCATCAAAAGAGAGTCGAAATGAAAGAACTGTTTTTCAAGTTGTTGAAAGAAAAGCCTTTTAACGAGGCATCTTTTGTCATATTTAAGGCATTGACGCTGTTGCGGCAAATCGCGGCGGTACCCGAATCGTCGGGCGACATCGAAAATATGTCGGCGAAACGGCAGTATTTGCAGGAAAAGGTCGTGGAACTCTGCGAAAACGGTCATAAATGCATCATATTTACGAATTTTCTTGCCGGTGTGCGGTTCATCTCCGCCGATCTCACCGCGCACGGTATCGGCAACTTAACGATGACCGGGGACACGTCCGACCGCCAGACCCTTGTCCGCCGGTTCCAGACCGAAAGCGCGGTGAAGGTCTTCGTGATGACGCTGAAAACGGGCGGCACAGGCCTGAATCTGACGGCAGCGGACTATATTTTTATCATGGATCCGTGGTGGAACGCCGCCGCCGAGACGCAGGCCGTTGACCGGGCGCACCGTATCGGGCAGACCAACCCGGTCTTTTGCTATAAACTCATTGCGCGGGATACCATCGAGGAGCGCATTTTGGAGTTGCAGACACGCAAACGGGAACTTGTCGCGTCGGTACTGTCGGACGATGCCGGATCGTTGCGGAAATTTAATGCGGAAGACATTGATTATCTTCTGGGAGGCGGCGATGCATGACGAACCGCATGACGACCTGCGTAACGAACATCGGACGCGGTTAAAACACCTCCTTACCCGCATGACCATTTCCCGCACCAAGGTACTCTACCGCCTGTTCTATCCTGAAGGCGATCTCAGCCGGAGCCGCGAAGAACTTGCCGCCATCGTCCTCAAGTCGCTGTGTTTCGAGAATCAGGATGCCTTCGACGAATGGTTTGCCACCTTAACCGAGACGGAACGGATCATCATCCGCAAACTCACCTTTTACAAAACCTTCCCCGCCGCGCCGCTGGAACACGAGACGGGAGAGCAACTCGTCATCATTGAAAAAGACCGATACCGCACGTATGTCAAACTCGATCCTGAGATTCGCTTGAAATTTTTGACGGTTCTCGTGACCCACGACGTTTTTGTCATCGAGATGCCTGAAATCATGCAGGTCGCGCTCAAGCCGTTTTTGGAACCGCCCGAATGCCATGATCCCAACGGCAGCATCCCAAATGGGAAAACGCTTGTCTTTGATAACGCGGGAAACTTTTCCGGACTGTTCGGGCTTCTCTACGAGGCATTGGCCAACAGAAACGTCCTCCAAGCCGGGCCTTCCCAGAATCCCTTCAAGTTTTCCAAGAAGGAAACCCAAGCCCTCTACCATGAATCCGGCTTCCCGCATTTTCCCGAAAGCGATTTTCCCTTGCCGGACAGCCTCGTCCTGGCCGCCACGTTTATTCTCTGCCAGGACAACCCGCGCTCGTCGTGGAAAGGCGGCGACCGGGCGCGTGATATGATTCAGCGGTTTTTCAATCCGTTTCACCCCGACAAACGGAGTTATTACTACTATGCGGGAAGTTATGTTGAGGGCCTTTTGATCGGCTCCTATCTGAAAAAGCGGACCTATCCCAATTTTGAAGTTACGCTGGAGCAACCCGTCTTGCGGCACATTTTCTTTGAATTCCTCTCGTCCATCGCAAACCGGGAAACGCCCGCTCCGATAGACGAGGCGTTTTCGTCCATCCTTAATCAAGGCGTGTTTCTCTTCTCCGAAGTGAGCCTCTGTAGTTATTTCCGCCTCAAAGCCTCTTCGCTCACCGTGGATGGCGTTACCTACCGTTCCGTAGACAACGAGCTTATCCCCGATTCCACCCTCGTCCTTGAACTGGTAACCAAACCCCTCTTTCGGGCCTACTGCTTCGTTTTTGCCGCGTTCGGCTGTCTGGAACTCACCGTGGCCGAACCCCCGTTCAACGCAACGCTGAACGGCAAGAACATCCCCGTCTCTCCCTACGACTGCCTCTGCGCCGTCCGCCTCACCGAATTTGGCAAGTGGTGCCTCGGCTTTACCGACAAAAAGCCGGACGAGGGAGCGCAAAATTTTGAAATCATCGCCGACCCGTCGTTGTTCTATGTAACACTGCGCGGCGAATCAATCGAACGGCGCATATTCCTCGACAAGATCGGCACCAAAATCGGAACCGAACGCTGGGCAATAAGCGCCGCCTCCTTTCTCAACGGGTGCGTGGGAAAAGCCGACATCAACGAGCGCGTAAAGAAGTTCCGCGCCTTGGTCGCCGAAAACCCCGCCGAACACTGGGAAGACTTCTTCTTCCGACTCAGGAAAAACGCCGGAATCCTCGAAGAGAAAACCGGAGATTTTCTCGTCTACCATTTCTCCCCGGACAAGGAAACCCGCGCCGCGCTCCTCGGCGACACCGACTTCCGCCGGGTCGCCCGCTTCGCCGAAGAAAACCTCCTCGTCGTCGCGAAAGGCGACCGCCAAAAGTTTTTCGCCGCCCTAGCCAACCGAGGAATAAGCGTCTTCGCAACTCCGCATCGCCAGGATGGTTCTCCCCATTAGATCGTCCAACTCCCAGCCCAGCATCGCCGCGCCCTTCTGAATCACCTCGCGGGAACACCCGGCGGCAAAGTTCAGCGTCTTGAACTTTTTCTTCACACTCTTCGTCTCCAAGTCCTGCACGCTCCTTGACGGCCGCACAATCGCGCACGCCCAAATGAGCCCGGTGAGCTCGTCCACCGCGAACAACACCTTCTCCATCTCGTGCAGGGGCTCTACGTCCACCGTCAGCCCATACCCGTGGCTCACCACCGCGTGAATCAACTCCTCGCTCGCCCCACCCTCACGCAACAGTTCCGACGCCTTCTTGCAGTGTTCGCCGGGCCACTTCCCAAAATCGATGTCGTGCAACAGCCCCGCCTTCGCCCAAAAGTCCGCCTCATCCGCATACCCCAGCGCACCCGCAAAATAGCGCATCACCCCCTCAACCGTCAGCGCGTGCTGCATATGGAACGGGTCATCGTTATATTTTTTGAACAACGCCAGCGCCTCCTCACGAGTCAAATCGTCCTTCATCTCTCCATTACTCCTTTTTACGCTCTTTGCCCTTGATTATAGCACATTCGTGGGTCCCGGTGAATAAGCCGCCGGTTTAGGCGGAATATAAGAGCCTGTTCAAAATCTCGGCAAAGGGGGGGGGGGAATCGGCAAATTGTCGCGCCTTCCCCCTCGCTACGGCCCGCTCAAACCATTGCGGGGTATACCCCGCAATGGTTTGAGCCGTCCTCCGCTACCCCCTTCTGCGGGGGACACCCCCGCAACGCCCCCCTTCCCTCCCGGTCCTGTCATTGCGAGCGAAGCGAAGCAATCCAGTGAGAAGGTCATCCCCGGCCGGAAACCCGAAACAGGATGTTGAGGGTTGTAGGCCCACCCCTCCTTCCTCAACGCCGTTCTGAACCGCTCCGGCAGGGACAAAATCGCCTCCTTTGAAATTATCGAAAACAAGGATCTCCCCCGGAAATCTCAGGCGGAAAACTCTCCAAACTTGACGTCCGCGCCGTGATCGAGGACAACTCGAAGACGGACATAGAAGTCCAGCTGACAAACGAATACAACATGGAACGGCGGTCGCTGCACTACTGGGCGCGGGAATACTCGCGGGGCATAAGCGAAGGCCGGGACTACGGCGAAATGCCGAAGGTGATCGTCATAAACATACTCGATTTTGTCTATATCCCGCTTGAGGAGTTCTACACGAGCTTTCACATCTACGAGGACCGGCACAAGGAGTATATGCTGACGGACGCGCTGGAGATGCGCTTCATAGAGGTGGTAAAATGGCGCAGGCTGAAAGATAAAGACATGAACAATCCGTTACACCGGTGGATGACCTGCTTTGACGAGCAGAGCCCGGCGGAACTGATAGAGGAGGTATTGAGTATGGACACGGCGATACGGGCGGCACAGGAGAAGATGGCGCTGATCATGCGCGATCCCGGGCTGTTACACGCCTACGACCTGTACGAGCAGACCCGCATGGACTACCAGATCGGCATAAAAGGCGCGCGGCTGGAAGGCGAGCGGAAAGGGCGGCTGGCGGGTATTCAGGAAGGCCGACTGGCGGGCATTCAGGAAGGTCGGCGGGAAATGGCCCGAAACATGAAGGCCGATGGGGAAGTTGTCGAAAAAATAATCAGATATACCGGCCTCTCCACAGACGAAATAGCGAGGCTGTAACGTTCCTCTCCTCCGTCTGTCTGCGCCATAGCAGCCAGGTGATGACGATTCCCGAAGGCGTCATAAACGCCCCGCCCCGGTTTTATCGCAACAAACCATGCTTTTTTCGTGTTTTCTGCGGGGCACCCCTTGACAAAGTTTTTCGTGTGTGGTATACCTATACCCATGATTGCCCGGCAACAGTGCCGGGGCATATAAGAAAGGCTGGCTATGCAAAAAACGGTGTTTTTGAAGAATAAATTCCTCGTGACCCCCTCCCTTATCGCGGGTGTATCCCCCCCCCCCCTCGAAAACGTTTTAAGCCGCTAAATACCCCTTTTCGGCCCTCTTCAGGCCCTTTTCGCACGGTTTTCCCGGCTTTTTCCCTTTTCCATTATCCGTTGCCTCTTCGCCCCAGCAGGGCGTCGCGCGCGCCGGAATCAGCGCTCATAAACACGGCCGCCCTCCTCCTCAAAACCGTAAAAGAAGGGCGGCCCGTGGACGGCGTTCCGTTTTCGTCAGCCCCGGTCTCCTTATCCGGGGCGGGAAACGCCGTTCTTGAGCGCTGTTTCGGGCGCGAAACACACGCCATGCCTGTCCGTGCGCCGGAATCAGCGTTCAAGAACGCGGGACGTT
>JAISZQ010000292.1 GCA_031269165.1 Spirochaetaceae bacterium | reverse complement strand
TGGGGCAAAACAGCCCTTTCCCCAAAAAACGGGGTTAATCCCGAGGGCGTATTGCCCTAACACGCGATCCTGCCAATATTTTTGATGTTTTTAGCCTTAAGTCCCACAGGCTCCTAGCGTGTTTTTCTGCCTTTGTCGGCTTAAGTTGTTGACAGGGGAAGACGCGGCAACCTGTTGCCGTCCCCCTTTTGCTGAGATTTTGAACAGGTTCCAAGGCCGCCCTCTTGATGGTTGCATTCGGAATTGCCGACACTCCTATTGCGCTATACCGCTTCGCCCCGATATGGTATAGTGCAGTATGTCTGAGACACAACTCATCGTTTGCACGGGCGCGGCTTTTGGCTACGAGGGCGTGCCGGTCATCAGGGGCTTGAATTTTGCGGTTCATGCCGGGGACTATCTCTGTATCGTCGGCGAAAACGGGTCGGGAAAGACCACGCTGGTGAAGGGGTTGTTGCGGCTTTTGAGTCCGCTCGCGGGGACGGTCACGTTTCATGACGGGATAAGGCAAAACGAGATCGGCTTTCTTTCCCAGCAAGCCGCCGCAAAAAAGGATTTTCCCGCGAGTGTCTATGAAATTGTACTTTCCGGCAACGTGGGGAATATGGGGGCGCGGCCGTTTTACACGAAACAGGAAAAGGCGCGGACGGAAGAGAACCTCGCGCTGATGGGGATCGAGGGACTGCGGAACCGGGCTTTTCGGGAACTTTCAGGCGGCGAACAGCGGCGGACGCTTCTGGCCCGCGCCCTCTGCGCTTACCGGAGGTTGCTCATTCTTGACGAGCCCACGGCAGGGCTTGATCCGCTGGTGACGGATGCGGTGTACGCGTTGCTTCAAAAGATCAATCGGGAACGGGGAGTGCCGATCGTGATGGTTTCGCACGACATGAAAGCCGCCGCCGTCTACGCGAACCGCATCCTCCATGTGTCGCATAAACAAGACTTTTTCGGCAGTCCCGACGATTTCCGTCAATCCGATGTCGGACAACAATTTTTCAAGGCGGCGGACGACACGCGCCCCCTTCGAGGGCATTGATAACGGGTAATGGGTAACCGTTCAGCCGGGCGAATCTGAGCGCTCTTTATTATGATAGGGCGGTTCTCCTTAAGAATGCATAAAAAAAGGGGAAGCCTCCCCTTGTCAACAACTTACGGATTTTGCCCGAAGAGCAGCGCGTCGGCGTTGGCGGCGATGCGTTCTTTCAGCGTCTCAATATCCATTCCGCGTAATTCGGCGGCGAGGGTATACGTCTCCGCGATGAATCCGGGTCGGCAAGGCTGTCCACGGCGGGATTGAGGGGCGAGGAAAGGACTGTCTGTTTCGAGGAGGAGGCGATCGTCCGGGACAAAGCGGATCGTCTCCCGGAGGTTGTCCGATTTTTTATACGTGAGGTTGCCGGCGAAGGAGACGTGATACCCGAGATCGAGAAAAACCCGCGCTTCCTCCACGCCGTAAGAATAACAATGGATAATGCCCCGGATGCCCGGATGATCGCGGAGAATGGCCGTCGTCTCTTCCGGCGCGTCACGGCTATGCACGATGAGGGGCAGATCAAGCCGGGCGGCCAACGCGATATGCGCCTCAAACAACTCCCGTTCCCCGGCCTTATCCGGCTGTTCCTGATGATGATCCAGCCCGCATTCCCCCACCGCCACGACGAACCCCGTAGGCGCCGCCTCAATCTGCGCTTCAAGCGTGGCCGCCATCCGTTTCCGGTCCGCGATCGCCTGCGGATAGGGCCAAATTCCCGCCGCAAAACGCACCGCCGGATAGCGCCCAAATGCGCCGATTCGCCCGGCAAGGTCGTCGGACGTCGTGCCAATATCGAGAATCTTCCCAAACCCCGCCTCAAAAAGAGCGGCAAGTTGCGCGTGCGCCTCTTCCAGCCGTCCCAGATGCGCGTGCGTGTCGGTATAGTTCATGAAACCCCATTTTTATAGGAAAGGGGAACGATTGTCAAGGGAATACCCAGGGCAACCCAGGGCATCGGCGACCGATGGCCCGCCTTCTTTGGGCGGATCTCGCCTGAGGCCGTTTTGGGGCGGGACGTGCGAGGCTGTTTGTAACGCTGTTTTTGCTGTAAACCGGGGACTTTGCCCCCGATTAGCCGGGTGGGGACGCGGAATCGGGCTGGTTTTTGGGCGAAAAACTCGTCTTCGCCTCCCATACCTCCGTCCTTAGGCTGTCCCAACTCAGCGCGTAGGCCATTGCCTCCGGTATTGGTGTCTTCGCCTCCGCCCCAACCGCATCCCAGTCCACTTCCCCCGCTTCCTCAGGCGGCTCCCCCGCCAGAATCTCCGACCAGTACCGCTCTCCCCAAAGATGCGCCTTTCTTCCCGTCCGCACGTTGAACCGGAGGGAGAACGTTTGTTTCATCCACTGCATAATCTTGGGCAGCTCAAGCCCGTTAGCGGGCTTGATGTAAAACGAAAGCCACGCCCCGTCGAGCGCAAGCCCGCGCATCTCGAAACCGAATTTCGCTTTCGTTTCGATAAGGACGCGGTAAAAGAGCGTCACCGCCCACGCCAGCCGGAACAAAGGCTCGCCGACATTAATCTCGGTACGCACTTCGTACCAGACGTTTTCCGCCAATTCTCTTGGACCTTTCATAAGCACCTTCCTGGATATAAGTGGGGCTATTCCCAAACAGAAGTTTCGGAACAGCCTTGTACCCTCTATTAAGGCGTTGAGGTGCCGTTTTGCTTTAATCAAACACGAAAAAAGCGCGAAAAAGGCGAAAAACAGTGCGTTTTTGAAATAGGCTCACTTTTTTCACTTTTTTTCATCAAAAACGCGGCATTCTCTTGACACATCTTTGTTAGTAGTATATAACATTATTAGCAATACCTAACTTACAAGTATTTTGGAAAAGGGAGTGTCGTTGCCGCCGGGCCGGACATGGGCGTATATCTGCGGATGCTCCTCCTTAAAAAAGGTTGCCGTGTCCGATTCGGTTTTTTTGCGGTTTGGTGATTTGTGATATGGAAGGAAAAGGGATGAACACGACGGGGAACTGTTTGGCACTGGATATGACGCTGGCCCGGCACTGTGCGCCGGTTTTGATGGGAAAAAAGCCGGCGGCGCTTTTTCCCCGGCCTTCGTGTTGGGAGGTGATGGCGGAGAGGCCGGTGCTGGGGAACGTGCGGTTTCTGTTGCTCAGGCGGCGGAAAACGACGCTCGTCTTTGCCTATCGTCCCCAGTTGTTGGCGGCGGCCCTGAATGCGCCTGTTGTACGGAAAACGCTCGCGGATTTGGGGTATCCGTTGGAAACGACGGCGGAGGAAGCGGATAACATCATGCCCTGCCTTGCGGCTTTGGGGCGGCGGTTTCGGGAAGGCGCGGATTTTCCCCACGAGGTCGGATTCTTTCTCGGCTATCCGCCCGCCGACGTGCTGGGGTTTATGCGCCACGGGGGAAGCCGTTGCAAGTTGTGCGGTATGTGGCAGGTTTACGGGGATGCGGCGCGAGCGGCCGCCTTGTTTGCCGAGTATGCGCGGTGCCGGGAGGTGTTGTTGAAACACGTCCAAAACGGCGGCGCGATTTTAAGAGAATATCCATCCGCAACGATGGCGGGTTGATGATAAAAATGGGTCGGCGGCCCGGCGGGTCGCGGGCTTATCACTTATTTTTTTAGGAGGCTTGTATGAGCAAAGCGGTAGTCGTTTATTGGAGCAGTACGGGGAACACCGAGGCGATGGCGAAGGCTGTCGAGAAGGGGCTCAAGGAGGGCGGCGCGGAGGTTACGCTGCTGGAAACCGGAAAGGCTCAGGCGGACATCATCGAACAGTACGATCTGTTCGCGTTTGGGTGCCCGGCAATGGGGGATGAGGTGCTGGAGGAAGACGAGTTCGAGCCCTTTTTCGCGTCCATCGAGGGGAAACTGGCCGGGAAGAAGGTCGCGCTGTTCGGCACCTATGGCTGGGGAGACGGTCAGTGGATGCGCGATTGGCAGAAGCGGACGGAGGCTGTCGGGGCGAAGGTCTTTGAAGAAGGCTTTATCCAGCAGGAAGCCCCGGACGAGGCGGTGAGCGCGGCCTTCGGCAAGCGGTTCGCGGCGTTCTGAGGGTAAGCGGCGGCCCGCAGATTACGCGGATTTTTTGTATCAGCACTATGTTTCAATCTGTACGGACTTCCGAGAGATGGCCGCTTGTTTGCGTATCGTGTACATGAACCACGCGAACAGGCACGAACTTTTTTCCGTTCGTGTCGTGGTTAAAAAGTACATGGCGGGGGCGTCATTGCGAGGCGGGGGCAAATTGCCGGAAGCGATGAAGCAATCCAGACGGGGATAGCGGGCAAATGCTTCGCGTTGCCTTCTGGATTGCTTCGTTTTGCCCGCTCTAAGAGCCTGTTCAAAAACCCCGCGAGACGCAAGCCTTCACGGTGATCCGGGGGGCGTTTAGGAACCGACCGGTACCTCGCTTGGGCTCCCGTCATTGCGAGCGCCACCTGCCGTGGAGGCCCTTGGGCGCATCGTGGGGGAACGGGCATCGGCCCCCCATTCTGGGGGAGCACGCCCCTCGCGCACCGTCATTGCGAGCGAGCCGCTCATTAGAGCGGGCGCGGTAATCCAGTGAAGGGCCTTTTCCGTCTGGATTGCTTCGTCGCTTCGCTCCTCGCAATGACGGGGCCGCCTCGCCGAGGTACCGACGGGTTCTCCGCTTGAGCTGGTGTCATTGCGAGCGCCACCTGCCGTGGAGGCCCTTGGGCGCATCGTGGGGGAACGGGCATCGGCCCCCATTCTGGGGGAGCACGCCCCTCGCGCACCGTCATTGCGAGCGAGCCGCTCATTAGAGCGGGCGCGGCAATCCAGTGAAGGGCCTTTTCCGTCTGGATTGCTTCGTCGCTTCGCTCCTCGCAATGACGGGACCGCCCCGCCTAGTTATCGATACATAACAGGCTTAGTTATGTATCGATAACAGGCTTAGTTATGGATGCATAACAGGCTTAGTTATGGACGCATAACAGGCTTGGTTATGGACGCATAACAGGCTTGGCTATGCATCGATAACAGGCTTAGTTATCGATGCATAACAGCCTTCGGGAGCGATGCCTCCCCGTCATTGCGAGCGTAGCGAAGCAATCCAGTTGCGGGCCTTTCCCGTCTAGATTGCTTCGTCGCTGACGGCAACGATGTTGCCGCCTCCTCGCAATGACGAGGCCGCCTCGCTTTGGTACCGATGCCTCCCAGGCTTAGGGAGGTACACCTCCCAGGCTTAGGGAGGCATACCTCCCAGGCTTAGGGACGGATAGGTTCCTCGCCGAGGAACCGATGGGTTCCAGGCTTGGGTGCCAATCGCAATGATGCGGCGGGTGTTGTCATTGCGAGGCGGCGGCAACATGGTTGCCGTTAGCGGTGAAGTGATCCAGAGGGGAAGGCCCTTGCACTGGATTGCTTCGCTTCGCTCGCAATGACGAGGGGGCTTGCCCGCAATGGCAGTAACATCGTCATTGCGAGGAGGCGGCATTCGCCGATGACGAAGCAATCTAGACGGGGGGTGTGCTCCCTGGATTGCCGCGCTTCGCTCGCAATGACGCGGTGCGCTTGCAATGACGTGGTTTGCTCGCAATGACGATGGGCTTGCCCACGATGACGTGGCGGGTGTTGTCATTGCGAGACGCGAAGCGGCGAAGCAATCTAGACGAGAGGCCCTCTCCCCCCGAAGGGGGGCCGGGGAGCGTTCGTGGTGCGATGCGCCCAAGGGCCTCCACGGCAGGTGGCGGAGGGAGGCGGGGCCGCACTGAAAGGGGGCCGACCGGAGTGCGGTCTGGAGCGGAGGGGGAGACTTCCCCCTTTTTACATTAAGGAAAGGAGTATGTATGAGTGTGGTTATTGTTGGCGGGAATGATCGGATGGTGTGCCGGTATCGGGACATTTGCCGGGAGCACGGGTGTGAGGCGAAGATTTACACGCAGCCAAAGGGGAATCTTGAGTGTCTGATGGGGAACCCGGATCTGATTGTGCTGTTCACGAATCCGGTGTCGCACGAGATGATCAAGATTGCGAAGAAGAAGGCCCAGGCGGGGGCGATTCCGCTCGTGCAGTCGCATTGCGCGAGTTGCAGTTCGTTGCGGAATGTGCTTGAGGCGGCGAAAAAGAACGGCGTGAATATGGGCAAGAGTCTCAAATCGTTGAAGGCGACCGAGATGTCCAAGACGACCAAAATGTCCAAGGAGAAAAGGCGTGCGTAAACAAGCGAAGCCTCAGGCGGGGCGCAAGAAGGGGATGGCGCGGCTCTGGGAACTGGCGTTGCGGAAGAGGGCACTGGTATGCGCGGCCTGTGTGCTCTCGGTGGTGAGCGTGGCGGCGTCGTTTGTGCCGTTTGTCGTGGTGTCCTCCATTATCCGTGAGTTGGTGGCATTCGTTGCCGGGGCGGGCGAGATCAATGGGGCGTATATGGCGCGGCTTGGGTGGACGGCGTGCGGTGGGGCGGCGGCTGCCATCTTCTTGAACTTTGCCGCGCTGATGTGTTCGCATATGGCGGCGTTTGGGACGCTCTACGATCTCAAGGTGGAGTTTGCCCGCCATCTTGCCGCGTTGCCGCTGGGGTTTCATACGGAGAACTCCACGGGCAAGCTCCGCAAGGTGATGGACGAGAATATCGAGAAGCTGGAGGGGTTTATCGCGCACCAGTTGCCCGACTTGGCCGGGTCTTTTGCGATGCCGGTGATTACGCTCGTGATCCTCGCGGTCTTTGACTGGCGGCTGGGGCTGGCGAGCCTCGTGCCGGTCGTGCTCAGTTACCTTATCCAGGTGATCGCGTATAGTGGGCAGGCGGCGCGGGTGTTCATGGACAAGTATCAGGATTCGCTTGAGGACATGAACAACGCGGCGGTGGAGTATGTGCGCGGCATTGCGGTGGTGAAGGCGTTTAACCAGACGATCTACGGGTTCCGCCGGTTCTACCAGACGATCAAGGACTACGGCACGTACTGCCTCGACTATACGAAGTCGTTCGAGGTCCATTTCTCGCTCTTTCTCCTCATCATGAACCAGGCTTATCTCTTTCTGCTGCCGGTGATCATTCTGCTGTCGGGCGGCGTGACGGACTATGGGTCGTTCGCTTTTGTCGCTGTGTTCTACCTCATCTTTTCGGTCTCGCTACCGACTTCGTTTGTCAAGCTGATGTATGTCTCGCAAAACGGCCGCATGATCGTGAACAACATCGAGCGCATGGACGCGGTGCTGGACACACCGCCTCTCCCGGAGACCGCTTCGCCCAAGACGGCGGGTGAGTACTCGCTGTCGTTTGACCACGCGCGGTTTACCTATGCCCCGCAGGGGCTTCCCGTTGACATGGCGCAACAAGAAAGCGCGATGGCATCCCCTTCCGGCCCCGCAGGGGCTTCCCTTGGACCCGACCGAGGAGAAAGCGCGGCGGCGATAAAGGACGTGGCTTTTACCGCGAAACAGGGCGAGATAACGGCGCTGGTCGGGCCTTCGGGAGGCGGGAAGTCTACGCTGGCCCATCTCATTCCGCGTTTCTACGAGGTTTCGGGCGGCGCGATACGGATTGGCGGCGTCGATATTCGGGATATGGCCCAAGAGTACCTTCTCTCCATCGTGAGTTTCGTGTTTCAGGACGTGTTTTTGTTCAAACAGAGCGTCCTCGACAACATCCGCATCGGCAACAAGAACGCCACCCGCGAGGAGGCGGTCGCCGCCGCGAAAGCCGCCCAGTGCCACGAGTTTATCGAGGCCCTGCCCAACGGGTACGACACGGTGATCGGCACGAAGAACATCCATCTGTCGGGCGGGGAACGCCAGCGGCTCGTCATCGCCCGCGCCATCCTCAAAAACGCGCCCATCATCGTGCTGGACGAGGCAACCGCCTTTGCCGACCCGGAAAACGAGCGGGAGATTCAGAAGGCGTTTGAACAACTGATGAAGGACAAGACAGTGATCATCATCGCCCACCGCCTCTCCACTGTGCGCGGCGCGGACAAGATCGTGGTCATCGACCAGGGCCGCTCTATCGAAGAAGGCCGCCACGACGACCTGGTAAAGGCGGGCGGGCGTTATAGCCGTATGTGGGGACAGTATAGCGGGGCGTTGGAGTGGCGGCTTGTTTAATTTGGTAATGGTAAGTTTGGAATACAAAGAAGTTACTCGGCCTCTCGGAGGGGAGAATATGAAAGAGTTAGCGAAACCAAAAAAAGGGGATATTCTCACCCTTTTCAACGGGGGTAAGTTCGTGATGGTCGGCTGTAACCAAAAAGGCGGACAGGGAATAAGCGGCAGCACAGGCAACAGCATCCGCAAGAGAGAGGCTGTAGCGTGTTTTGAGATGACCGGCAATGCGAATATTGGCGCGGGAAACATGGTCGAGTATCTTTATGGAAGAGGTATAAAGAGCGTGCAAAAAGGTGTCGGCGTAGTCTCTGCCCTTGATACGGATTCTGTCGTAATAAACCTCAAGAGCCTGAATACTGGTCATGTAAAGAGCAATTTCCTTGTATTCCGCCCTTTGTATAAGGTCGACGATGGTTTCTGCTCCGGGCTCCTTGTTGAGAAACGCGATCACGGCACAGGCATCAAGGACATAACGGTCGTTAACAGGCATTATGCGCCCATTTTCGTTAAGCGCGGCGAGAAACGGTTATCCTCAAGCGCTTTGTCTGCCCGTTTGCGTTCAAAATACGCATCCAGCGTGTCTTCGCCTTCGCAGGAACCGTACAAATCCATCAGGGAAAGCGAGGGGGCATCCGTAGCATGGATAACGCGGACTTCGACCCTCGCCTTGCCGGAAGCCGAATCCTGCGGCAGGTCAAGGAAATTACGGCGCTTCGTCGATAATCCTATTGTTTGTTCAATGGTCATAGCAACACCTCATGCCTTTTACTATACCATAAAAAGATGCGGAAGTAAAGAGGGAAGCGGTAAAAAGATAAAAGGTAGAATTTGATAATTAAGGAGAACACTATGCTGAATATGAAGAAGTTACTTGGCCTCTCGGAGGAGGGGTATAGGGATTTTAAGAAGGCGGTGGCAGCGGTCGTGGCCTCGAACCTCACGCTGTTCCTGCCGTTTGTCGTGATTATCGAGTCGGTGAAGACGTTGCTCCAGCCGCTTATGACGGGAGGGGCGGCGCTTGATACGGGGAGGCTCTGGCTGTTGCTGGGAGTTGGGGGAGGCGCGGCGGTGCTCTATTTTTTCGTCTACCGCCACGAGTACCGCAAGACGTACACCACGGCGTACAGCGAGTCGGAGAAGATACGCATTGAGGTGGCGGAACATATCCGGCAGCTCCCGTTGAGCTTTTTCAACAAGAAAGACCTCACCGAGTTGACGACCAACATCATGGCGGACTGCACGACGATTGAACACGTGATGAGCCATGTCGCGCCGGGGCTCGCGGGACACACCATCACCGACGTACTGGTCTGCGCTCTGCTGGCGGTCTACGACTGGCGCATGGCACTGGCCCTCTTCGCGGCCCTCCCGGTCGCGTTTGCCCTCGTGCTGGGAAGCAAGAAGGTACAGGCAACGCTGGGGGAACGTCACATCAACGCCAAGCTCGCCGTCGCCGACCAAGTGCAAGAGTATCTCGAAGGGATCAAGGTGGTAAAGGCCTTTGGGCTCGCCGGGGAAAAATCTGCCGCATTGGAAGGGGCGTTGCGGAAGATGAAAAACGAGGCGATGCGTTTTGAAGGGCTCACCGGGGTTTTTATCGCGCTTGCCACGATGGTCTTGCAGGTGGGACTGGGGCTCATCGTGCTGACCGGGACGTTGCTCTTGACCGGCGGCGGCCTCGACGTGATCACGTTCCTCACTTTCATCCTCATCGGCGCGAAGATCTATTCCCCGATCATCATCATCCTCACCCTGTTGCCGGAATTCTTTTACTTTCTCATCTCGACCAAGCGGATGCAAGACCTGCGCCGGGAACCGGTAATGGACGGGGCGGAAGAGTTTAGCCCCGCATCCTTCGACATAACGCTTGAGCGGGTGAGTTTCGCCTATCACGACGAGGACGTAATCAAGGACGTGAGCCTTGTCATTCCGCAGGGGAGCGTTACCGCGTTTGTCGGGCCTTCGGGGAGCGGCAAGAGTACGCTGGCCCGCCTTATCGCCCGCTTCTGGGATCCGCGTGAGGGAACCATTCGCATGGGCGGCGTGAACATTCGGGACTTAAACCCGGAGACCCTGTTGCGGCATATCAGCGTTGTGTTTCAAGATGTGGTACTGTTCAACGACACGGTGATGAACAACATCCGCATCGGCAGAGAAGGCGCGTCCGACAGCGACGTGTTCGCGGCGGCGGGGGCGGCCCGTTGTGACGGCTTCATCCGCGCCTTACCCCAAGGCTACAACACGGTGATCGGCGAAAACGGCTCCACCCTCTCAGGCGGCGAACGCCAGCGCGTCTCGATAGCCCGCGCCCTTCTCAAAGACGCGCCCATCGTGTTGCTCGACGAAGCGACCGCCAGCCTCGACCCGGAAAACGAGACCGAGATCCAAGGAGCCATCTCCGCCCTCGTCAAAAACCGCACGGTTATCGTGATCGCCCACCGTCTCCGCACCGTCCTCACCGCCGCCAAGATCGCCGTCCTCGACAAAGGCCGCCTTGTGGAAGAAGGTTCAGGGGCAACCCTCCTCGCGCGCAACGGCCTCTTCGCCCGCCTCTACCGCATTCAGCAGGAGAGCCTCGGCTGGGGGGTGAGCAGGTAATTGGAAACAGGCTCACTAACATAAGAGCCTGTTCAATAACCCCGCAGGATGTAAGCTTCCGCTGTGATTCGGGGGCGTTGCGGGGGTGGAACCCCCGCAGAGGGGGTAGCGGAGGACCGCAGGGCCGGAGCGAGGGGGAGACTTCCCCCTTTTTCTGGGTTTTTTAACAGGCTTTGAAAAGATT
>JAISZQ010000175.1 GCA_031269165.1 Spirochaetaceae bacterium | reverse complement strand
TCGGCCCTCTTTAGATCTTTTTCCCGGGGTTTTTCCGGCATCTTCCCTTTTCCATTATCCGTTGCCTCTTCTCCCCAACAGGGTGTCGCGCGCCCCCGAAAACGCCTGAATAGACCCACAACCCCACCCACCTGGGGGGGGGGCGCTCGCGATAAGGGAGGAATTTATTCGTAAAAGACAACACCGTTTTTTGCATAACCAGCCTTTCTTATATGTCCCGGCACTGCCGCCGAGCAATCATGGGTATAAGTATACCACACACGAAAAACTTTGTCAAGGGGTGCCCCGCAAAAGGCAGCAATTCCGATTTCAACGCAAACTATGTTCGCCGGATTCCCTCCCGCCATGATTCGGGGGCGGGGCATCCTTTGGGATGCCTTCGGGGGCCCCTACAGTCCTTCGCATCCTGTTTCGGACTTCCGGGCCGGGGCGCGCTCTATTTTGCAATCTGTGATAATTCGCGCAATCTGTGGACAAATATTCTTAATTTGTTGACAGTGGACGCCTCTCCCTCTACAGGGCTTCCAGAGCGGCCAGGGCCTCGGCAATATTTGCGGCGGCCTTTTCCGCGCGGTCTGTTTTCAGCGTCGCGGCACGGGGATACAAGGACTGTCCGTACGCTTTTAAGCCCGCCAGGTTCATCTTACGGGGCGGGACGGGCAGGTAACGGTCGAAATTGTTTTGGTAAATATTCCGCAGGGGCATTCCTTCCAAGTTAAGGCCCCGGCAGTTTTCCTCGAAGGCGGTAAATGGCTCTCCGGTTTCCAGTACGCGGCGCAGGGCATGGACGGTCTCCCGCCAATGATCGCTTATCGTATCGGTTCCAAAGAGGATGCGGGTGGAATATGCGATAAAGAACTGCCGCCACAAGTCATAGTCCCCGGCAAAACTTTCAAACATTTCCCAGCCGGGGGTAATATCGTAGTTCAGATTGGGATAGGTATCAAATAATTCCTTCGTCCGCTCAAGGCTGGTGGCGGTAAAGAAAAAGTGAGGGAAAATGACTCGCAGTTTGGGATGTTTTTTCAGTATCGAGACGGCCTCGTCTTCAATCTGCTGCTTTGAAGGATAACGCCCGTCTCCATAAAACACATCATTCCCCCTGCTTTTAGCCCACTGGGGCATGAGTTCCCATGTCCAAAATTCAATGGGATCGTTAACGTGGTACAACAAGGGAAAGTCCATGCTTTCCATAAAGGAAAACAGGGGGTCGAAAACCGGATCATCCAGGGGAACGCCGATACGCAGGCGTATATTGGGCTTTCCATCCATCATTTTTATGCCGTCAAAACCAAGTTCATGGTAGAGGGCGGCCTGGGCAAGCAGCGCTTCCGGGCTTTCGGTTCCGGTTTCCGGGTAATGAAGCGCGGCAAAAGCATAGCCCTTTCCCCGGCTCTTTAACTTGACAGAGGCGCAGAGCAGATTATTACCCATGAATTCCGGCAAGGCGGAAGCGGCACTGAGCATAAGAAATTTTTCATACCCCAATTCCTGAACCATATTCAGGGTTTCATCCGCAAAGGCACGAGTCACCGCATGGATATGCACATCGCTTGCGGGATATTTATAGTAAGTGCTACTCATACTTTTACCCCGGAATGGGCGATGCCCTCTATAAAATAACGCTGAAAAAGAAAAAAGAACAACAACATAGGGGCCGCCGCCATTAAACCACCCGCCATTACCAAGGGGTAGATGGTGGTGTGTTCTCCAATTAAGTAGGCCAAACCCGCCGACAGGGTCTGCTTTTTCATGTCTGTATTAACAATCAGGGGCCACATCAACTCTTTCCATGAATCGAGAGCAACAAGGATGCCTAATGACACCAGCGCGGGTTGTATCAGGGGAAGCATAATGCGGCGGTATATGCCGAAATAACTGCACCCGTCAATTTTTGCCGCTTCGTCCAATTCTTTTGGCAGGGAAGTAAAAAACTGGCGCAACATAAACACCCCAAAAACGCTGAAAAGCCGGGGCAGCCAAAGGGCGGTAAGGCTGTCGGTAAGGCCCCAGGAAACCATCAGGCCGTAATGGGGAATAAGGAATATTTGTCCCGGAACCATCAATACCGACAAACAAAGAATAAAAACAAATTCTTTTCCGGGAAAACGCATCCGGGCAAAGGCAAAGGCGGCCAAAGAACAAATGGCAAGCTGGCCTGTGACGACAACAGACATCACCAAAAACGTATTGCCATAAAAGTTCATGAAAGGAAATTTTTTTAACACTTCCCGGTAATTGTCAAAATTCCATGACGCGGGAAAAATCAGCAGGGGAATATGTATGCTTTCCTCGTATGTTTTAAAAGAGGTAAAAATCATCCAGATAAAAGGAAGTATCGTACTGATACAGCAAAGCGCGAGTATTCCGTGGACAAGCAACGCGGCAGATCGTTTCATTCCCTATTCCTCATAAACCCAGTGTTGGCGCGTCTTCATCTGTACGATAGTGACGGCTAAAATAATAAAAAACAAGATAATACTAACCGCCGAGGCATAACCCGTGTTCGACCTTGTAAAGGCTTCGTTATAAAACAGCCATATAACGCTACGGGCTCCGGTCATGCCGCTTGAAAGTTGGGGAATCATCAGATAAATAAAATCGAATATTTGAAACACGCCGATAATTTCCATGATGAGACAAAAGAATATGGTGGGAGACAGCATGGGCAACGTAACGGAAAAAAACCGGGCCGCCGTTCCCGCGCCGTCAATAGTGGCCGCTTCATAATACACCCTGGGAATACCCTGAAGCCCGGCCAGTAAAATGACCATTTTGGTGCTTATATCCGCCCATATTAAAACAAGGGATACCGCAAAGATGGATATTCGGGGATCGCTCAGCCATGCCAAGGGCTCAATACTGAAAAAACCCAGCAACGCGTTGATAAGCCCGAATTCGTAATTCATCATCCAGCGCCACACCAGGCCAATGGCCGCAGGCATGGTTACGGCGGGGATAAAGATGAGGGTGCGGTACAGGGAAGTGTGTTTCATTTTGTTGTTCAAAAGACAGGCGATGAGAACGGAAATAATAATAACCGCCGGTACGCAGATCGCCACATATTTCAGGGTATTAAGCAGGGAAGAACGGAACCGGGGGTCGCCCAGCAATTTTATATAATTCGCCAAGCCGGTAAAATGGGGCGCCCCGAACGTCCGTTTATCGGTAAAACTAAGAGAGAAATTATTGATAAACGCATAGACATAAAAAAGGCATACTCCCGCCAGGAAGGGGCTTAAAAACACATAAGCCCATAATGCTTCCCGGCGGTACAGCCGACCATGAACTGCCATTCCTGCTTCGGTAAACCGCTCCTATTCGAGCCTGTTTCAAAACGCGAGGTTTTGAAACAGCCTCATTCTTTTATCCGGGCGTCAACTTCCGCGGCGAATTCCCGCAACGCTTGGACAGAAGATTTGGTCCGGCTAAAAATTTCGGCGGTATAATCCCCTTCAATTCCCATCCAGTCGAACATCCTAGGATGTGTCGGGTATACCGTAGAACTCCGGCTTTGAGTTATAAAGGCGGTGGGATCGATATTTTTAAAAGAGGGAATATAATACTTTTGCGCGGAAAGATAGGCCGGAATTTCAATACGATTTTCCGCCTGAAGCCGATTGCTTTCCTCGCCTCCCAAGTATTTGACCAACTGCCAAGCCGCCTCTTTATCCGCAGCCCTGGCATTCAAGGCAAAACTAATCCCGCCCAGGGCGCAGACATTACTCACACTGCGGGAAGGCATGGAAACCAGTCCGATATTGGATGCAAAGGTGGCGTTGTCCAGCACCGAGGATTTCCAGCTTCCCGCAAAAAGCAGGGCCCCCCGGCCCGAAATAAACAAATCCGTTCCTTTGGTATCGGATAGTACCGTAAACGAGGGGAGTATCTGCTGATCCATCAATTTTAAAATATCGTCGAAGGCTTTTGCGGCTTCAGGGCGGCTGTAGGCACTCGCGGTGACGGCAGGGCTATAGGGAACTACCCCGTCCTGCAACAGAAACTGGAGATATGAAGGCTGGGAATCAAGTTCCATTAACAGTGGGTATTCAGTGCCACCCTTGGCCCGAATCTTGTCCCGCAATTCCGCGCCGATCCGTTCCAAATCCTGCCACGTCCAGCCCTCTCTGGGATACTCAACGCCATATTTATCAAAAATAGTCTTGTTATACGCGACCACCACCACATCCATCCCTTTTGGCATGGTGTACAGTTGTCCCTGGTAGGTATAAAGATCAACCATCGCTTTAGACCACGAGGATTTATCCAGTCCGTCCCGCACAAAATACTTTTCTACCGGTTCCAGAATCCCGGCATCCGCATATTTTGGCAGAAAAATGTTCATCCAAAATACGTCCGCCGCATTCCCCGCCGTGGCGGCGGCATCAAGTTTTGTCCAGTATTGGCTCCAGGGGGTAAGTTGCAGGTCTACCTCAATGCCGGTTTCTTGGGTGAATTTTTCGCAGATTTTTTGGAATACCGGATACTGAACCTCATCCCAAAGTGCAAAAGAAACCACCCGTTTTCCCCCGGAAACACCGCCCTGCTGTCGTTGGCCCCCCGCAAAAACCAGTCCCGCCGCCGACAGAATCATCAACCCCAACACAAAAACCTTTACTCGTTTCATCGTCTTCTCCTTTGGTAGCCAGCCGCATTATCGCTTGGAGGCCGCCATAATTCTTACTACATCTATAGTATATATATTAAATATTTTTGTCAAGTGGCCGTAACAGCGGGAAAATCGGGGCGAAAAGTTATGGTTTGTTGCGATGAAGCCGGGGCAGGGCGGAATCGTCATTGCGAGGAGGCGGCGTGCTCCCTTCGGTAGCCAAGCCGACGACGAAGCAATCCAGTGGAGGAGGCCCTCACACTGGATTGCGTCGCGCGGCAATGTGCCGCTCGCTCGTAATGACAGGCGGCAATTAACGGGGAGAGCCGCACCAAACAGCACGCCTCTGGACGGGTACTGTTTAGCGGGCCTCCCTGTCATTGCGAACCCGACAGGGTGAAGCAATCCAGTGGAGGAGACCCTCACGCTGGATTGCTTCGCTTGGCAATGTGCCGCTCGCAATGACGGGTGGCAATCAACGGGGAGAGCCGCACCAAACAGCACGCCTCTGGACGGGTACTGTTTAGCGAGCCTCCCTGTCATTGCGAACCCGACAGGGTGAAGCAATCCAGTTGAGGAGGCCCTCACGCTGGATTGCTTCACTCGGCAATGTGCCGCTCGCAATGACGGGTGGCAATCAACGGGGATAGCCGCACCAAACAGCATGCCTCTGGACGGGTACTGTTTAGCGAGCCTCCCTGTCATTGCGAACCCGACAGGGTGAAGCAATCCAGTGGAGGAGGCCCTCGCGCTGGATTGCTTCGCTTGGCAATGTGCCGCTCGCAATGACGGGTGGCAATCAACGGGGATAGCCGCACCAAACAGCACGCCTCTGGACGGGTACTGTTTAGCGAGCCTCCCTGTGCGAGGCTTTGTGGACAGCGCTACGTTACCCCCACCGATAGCCAACAGGAACGATTTTTCCCTTCCAGAGTATGTTGGTCGATACACGCAGTTTCCGTTCGCGCAGGAGTTCGCGGATGGCGGTACGCGCTTCTTCCTCGGTCCAGCCTGAGTTGCCGTCGGCGCTGATCAAAGCGGTCGCTTCGTGGTGGGTGAACCCGCGCGGGTTCCGCCTGAAGAAGTCCATGAGCGGCGTTTCTTCGAGGAGGCCGGGACGGGACGTGCCTTCGCAGATGTCGCAGCAATCGGTTTCGGGTTTGATCCGTTCGCCCTCGTAGTTGAGCAAGTCGAGGAGGGTGTCGCGGCGGCAGGGCCGGAAGTTGTTGCCGGGGGCATCGCCGGAAGCGTTGCCGGGGGCGACGTTTCGTCCGTAGGCGAGGAGGCTGGCGAGCCGTGTTTTGTCGGCATCCGTCTTGGCGCGATTCATGGCCCGCTCGTCTTCGGGGCCCCAGAGGAAGAAGGCTTTGGACGGCAACCCGTCTCGGCCCGCCCGGCCCGATTCTTGGAGATAGGCTTCGACGGATGGCGGGCAGTCCCGGTGGATGACCGTGCGGATGTTGCTCTTGTCAACGCCCATGCCGTAGGCGCAGGTGGCCACAAGAACGCCGTTCGCGCTGTCGAAGAACCACTTTTCCACGGCGGACTTCTCCTCGCGGGTGAGGCCGGCGTGATAGAACTTGATGTCCGTCTCGCCAAGCTGGTTCCGCAGATACCGGGCGAGTTTTTCGGTGCCGGGCCGAGACGAGCAGAATACGATGGCGGGGCGTTTATGCCGGGAAAGCAGACCACGCACGGCGCGGTCGCGGAGCAGGGTCCCGACGGCGTGGTAGCAGATGTTGCTCCGGTCGGGATTGCCGATGATCCGGTGCGCGCCCGTGCCGCCAAAGATAACGCGGTCGATCTTTTCCAGCACTCCGGCGGAAGCGGTGGCGGTAAACGCGGTTACCACCGGGGCCTGCGCGGCCTCGATGATCTTGCCGATTTCAAGATAACTGGGCCTAAAACTTTCGCCCCACTCGCTGACACAGTGCGACTCGTCGATGACGACATGGACGATGCCAAGTTCGGGCAACCTTTCCATCAGGACTTGCGTCAAAAGCACTTCCGGGTTGGCGATGATGAAGCGGCTCTCCCCGGATTTGATCCTTTGGAAGATGCGTTCCCGTTCTTCCCGGCTTTGACCGCCCCGGAGCGTCACCGGCGCAAAGTTCTTTTCCGTGAGCCGACGATCCTGATCGGCCATCAGCGAGAGGATGGGATAGATGACCAGCGTCGGGCCGTCGAGCAGCATCGCGGGCAGTTGGAAACAGAGCGACTTCCCCGCCCCGGTCGGCAGTATCACGATCTGACGGCCAAGACTCCCCCGGTCGCGGTCATCGTCCCCACCTTCCTCCGCCGCTTCGTCTCCCCCGTCACAAGCGGTCTGGGCGGTTTCCAGCCTGTGCGCCAAAACCGACGATGGCCAACGAATAGCAACCCCGCTCGCCTGGGCTGCCTCAAGAATGTTCGAGATGACGAGCCTCTGGTAGGGAAAGAGATAGGACAGCCCAAACAATTCCTGGACGGCCTCGGAAACCGGGTCGAGGATTTCGATGTTCTCCGCGATCCCGTCCTCAATATCGGCGTAAAAGCCTCCAATATTCTCTTCATCCTCGTTTATACCGCTCTCAACGAAGTCCAACGCTAACATACTCATAACTGCTCCTTCCGGCAATCGTTTCGCCTGAAAACGTTTTGCCGCTTGTGGGGATATACCTGTACTATGGTGTTGTGAGCCGATATGCTTTAGTCCAAGCGGCTTTTTTCGTGTTTTTTCTTAAAAAAAAGTACATTGCGACAGAAAAAGGTAAAACGATGATTTTCTGGTAATTAGTGTCTGTCCACAAAGTCGGTGCGCAAACTAACGTTTGCGTCCTTTGCGGCCAGACGCTGCATTTTTTCGCCTAAAGGCTGCAAAAATGCGGGTTTTAAGGAAGTTGCGGGCCTATGGTCCGAGTCCATAATGTGTCTATATTATGGACAAACTCTAATTAAGGCCGGACTCAAGTTTGTAGCCGCGTTACGGAGACCGCCCGCCTGATTTTTCCTTTTTTTAAAATTTTTCGCGTTTTTTCGTGTTTTTTCATGGTTTTTGCTTGACACGTATTCATTCATCGTGTATTATAGTACTCGCCGTTAAACATTAAACGAAGAATGTCCGATATATGAAAGGTTATAAGAGATGATTATCGCAAGAGTGAATATGTGTTGTTTTTCTCATTTTTTCTACTTCCCCCCCCCCCTCAAATGACGCTATGTCTCTCTAGCGTATGCCGAAAGTGGTTTCAAAACCAGCGTAGAATCAAGCCAAATGACGCGCCTGACGCGGAATATTCTCTCAACACGCTACTGAGAAAAAAATTTTTAGAAGAGGCTGTTCCGAAACCTCACGTTTTGGAACAGGCTTACATAAGGAGTATGGCGTATGCATTTATTTGATGTTACGGGGAAAAAGGCGGTCGTTACCGGCGCTTCCCGAGGCTTGGGAAGAGGCATGGCGGAAGGACTGCTGGAGTCGGGCGCCGAGGTTGTTCTTCTCGCGACAAATCCCAAATTAGCGGAGATCGCGGAAGACTATGGAAAAAAAGGCTTCCATTGCCACGCGCTTATCGCGGATATTGGCGGCAGGGCAGAACGGGAGGCTGCTTTTGAGAAGGCCCTTTCGCTCCTGGGCGGCCGTATCGACATTCTCGTGAACGCGGCCGGTATTCAGCGCCGTCATTTCAGCGAGGATTTCCCCCTTGAGGACTGGGACCAAGTTATCGCTATAAACCAGACCGCCGTGTTTCATCTCTGCCAGCTTGCGGGAAAAAAGATGATTGCCCAAGGACACGGCAAAATCATCAATATTTCTTCAATGCTCGCGTGGTTTGGCGGTTATACGGTTCCGGCCTACGCCGCCAGTAAGGGCGCGGTATCGCAACTCACCAAGGCGTTGGCCAACGAATGGGCGAGCAAAGGGATCAATGTGAACGCCATCGCTCCCGGTTATATGGCAACTGAGATGAATTCCGCTCTGGTGGCGGACGCGGGCAGAAACGCCGAAATTTCGGCGCGTATTCCCGCCCATCGTTGGGGAACGCAAGACGATATGAAGGGACCGGTTATCTTTCTCGCGTCGGCGGCCTCGGATTATCTCAACGGGGCTGTTATTCCGGTTGACGGCGGATATTTGAATCGTTAGGGAAACGCAGATTGACTTGACGCCGTGCCAACGGCTGACAGCAGTCGGCCTCGTTGGCAATCGCGTTTCCCTAATGTAAATGTATTTGCTCATTTTATTGCGCAAATACCATATTAAAGTAGCGCTGCAAAACTCTCGATTGATTTTTGCGGTGCTTTCTAAGGAGGAACAGAGACATGAAAAAATCTTTTTTCTTTTTGCAAAGGCTGGAAAACATCATTATCATTGTTACGTTTTCCGTAATGGTGATAGCGTCTTTTTCTCAGGTTGTAAACCGCAATATTTTCAAATTGGGCATCGGCTGGTTTGAGGAATTGGTCGTCTACTGCATGATTTGGATGACCCTTTTGGGCGCCGAAATGGGACTGCGGGACGGCACCCAGGTATCCATTACCGCAGTGCGGGACAGTCTGCCTGAGCGGGGAAAGTCGTTCATGCATATCGTCGTAACGCTGATCGTTGTTCTTTTTTCAGCCGCGATTACCCGCAACGCGATAGATATGGTTTTGAGGCAAATCAAAACAGGGCAGACATCGGCGGGGCTTAACGTTCCGATGGCGGTTCCCTATTCGGCGCTGGTGTTGGGTTTTGGCATTATGACTCTGGTGCAAAGTTTTAGCCTTATCCTTATGATTGTTCGTTTGTTCAAAGCCCCGTCCAACAAGGAGCGTGAAATATGACCGGTATTATATTGTTTGCTTCGCTTGCCGTGTTGCTTGTCATTGGTGTACCAATTTCGGTGTCTCTCGGCGCGTCTACGCTGTTTACGATTCTCATAAGCCCGGAAATAAGCATTTCCACGGCTACCGTTGCCCAGCGCATCTTTGCCGGGATGGAATCCACCTCTATCATGGCGATCGCGTTTTTTGTACTTGCCGGCAATATTATGACAAAAGGCGGCATTTCCCGCAGACTGGTCGATTTTGCGAATTCCATTATCGGCGGCGTCCGGGGCGGGATGTCCCTTGCGATGGTACTCGCCTGCGCCTTTTTCGCCGCCCTCTCAGGTTCCGCTCCCGCCACGGTTTTAGCCATAGGCGCCATGCTGTACGACGACATGATCCGCATCGGCTACCCGAAAGATCGTACTGCGGGGCTGCTCGTGGTTTCAGGCGGGCTTGGGCCGATTATACCGCCGAGTATCATCATGGTTGTTTATGGAACGATAACCGGAGCGTCTATCACTAATATGTTTACCTCCGGCCTTTTCATAGGAGTTTTGATCGCCCTTGTGCTGATGATCGTGGTGGTTATTTACGCAAAAAAAGAGCAATGGCCTAAAACCGAAAAGAAAATGTCGTTTAAGGAACTCGCCGTTTCTCTTCTCAAGGCTATTCCCGCGTTGATACTGCCTATAATTATTCTGGGCGGTATTTATTCCGGTGTTTTAACGGCAACGGAAGCATCGGCGGCGGCGGTGGTCTGGTCCTTGATCGCCGGGATGTTTATTTACCGGGAAGTTTCTATCAAGGACATACCGGGGATTCTCCTTGGTTCGGCAAAAAGCGCGTCCATCATTCTTTTCATTATTGGTACATCCACATCCTTTTCATGGCTGTTTACGTTTTCAGGGATTTCAAAGCAGTTGGTCAGCTTCGTGGTAAGCATGAACCTCAACCCAACGATGTTCTGTTTTGTCATTGCGATACTGTTGCTCATTTTCGGCACGTTCCTTGAAGGAATCGCAATCGCGGTACTGCTTGTTCCGGTTCTCTGGCCGATAGCGAATTCGTTGGGGATCGATATTATCCACTTTGGGATGATCGTCTGCGTATCCAATGTTATCGGAACCATGACGCCTCCGGTGGCGGTTAATATTTTTGCCGCGGCAAGCGTGTCAAAACGCTCGATCGGGCAAATAGCGAAAGGGCAGACCCCGTTCTTTGTTGGCTATGTGGTGGTGTTTCTCCTCGTCGTGTTTTTTCCGGTTCTGAGCAGGATTCTGCTGTAAGAATGGTGGCAGGAATAACCACGCTCAACGCAAAACGTTGAGCCGGATTCGGGGGTGTTACGGGGGTGGTAAACCATTGTCAACAACTTAAGCAAAGGGAATATAAGAGTGGTCAACGGATTACACAGATTTTTAGTTTTTTTGTCCGCGAATGTACGCGAATGTGCGCCATACATGGCGTTGCGAATACGTGCTGATGGGTATGTATCATTCGTATTTATTCGCGCCATTCGCGGACAAAAATTCTTA
>JAISZQ010000162.1 GCA_031269165.1 Spirochaetaceae bacterium | reverse complement strand
CGATGTTACGCTGTCCGCTGCCCTCCTTTTGAAAATTGCCGAAGAGCTCGCGGCGGTCAAAGCCGAACTGGCTACCCTTAAATCGGAACTGGACCGTATCCATAGGAGAGAGGCCGCATCGGCGGCAGCGCGAACTTCCCTTGACTCCGCACCGCCGTCTAAATCGGTTGCGCGTGATATTCCCGCCAGGACGGAGATGCCGGAAAACAAGACTGACGACGCGGTTTTTGATGACTTCGGGGTTGAGGAAGAGCCGGATGGCGAGTCCGTTGGCGGCGAAGAAGCAGCGGGCGAAGAATCCGCGCGTGACGAGACGGGTTTTTTTGACATCGATGAGGGCGGCGATAAGATCACGCTCACGAGTGACGAACTTGATCTTTTGAGCGATTCTGCGGACGGAACTCCTGAAGAGATGGAAGATCCTTTCTTTACCGAGGATAGCGATGAGGAAAAGATCGCGTTTACCGGTGATGAAATAAATAATATTTTGGACGGTACCGAGATCCGTAGCGAAAAGGCTCTGGATGATGTTGAAGAAGACGCTCAAGATGTGGCGGAGAAGCCGGCGGAAGAGCCGCCGATTGAATACGATGACTTTGATATAAATATTGAAACGGTGGAAGAATCGCTGCCCGAAGATTCCTTGTTCATGGAAGATGCGGAAATGACGCTTGACGAGGAACCCTTTGATATTGAAATAGACGATGAGTTGCCGGAAGAAGAGCCGGAAACGGCCGATATTGCCTTTGACCCCTTCGGCTCGCTTCCCGATGATGATGTTTTGGATGAAGACGTTTTGGACGAAGGGGCGGTCGTTACGGAAGAACCTGCCGCCGGTCTTGAAAATGGCGAGACGCTTGTTGCATTTCCTGTCGCGGAGGAACCGTCTGCTGAAGAAGAACCCGGCGAACCGTCTGCGGTGGAAAGTGTTCGTGCTACGGAAAACGATTCTTTCGCCGGTTTGCCGTCGCAAGAAGAGGGGGCATTTGACGAATCATTCACGGCGGACACAAGCAAAACGGAAGAAAACGTTTTGCCTGACGAAGCATTCGATGAACCATTCATCGAGGAAACGTTAGACGAGGAAATGTTTATCGAGGAACCCGCCGAAACGGATGAACTACCGGAAACGCGCCCGCTTCTCAATGAAACGTTCGAGCCCGATGTCGAAGCCGATCCTGAACTTTCCCGATTGATGGACGAAGATATTCGCCAGATGTCCCCGGCACCCGATGACACCAGTTATCTTGATGACGAAAAGCCGCTTGAATTTGACGAGATTGCCGATCCTGAACCACCCGCGCCTTTTGAGCCGCCTGAAGTGGCGTTTCCAGAAACTCCTGACGCGGCGCTTCCAGAAGCGATTGTTCCATTCCCTGAAGCGATGCTTCAAGAAGCGGCGCTTCAAGAAGCGGCGCTTCAAGAAGCGGCACCTGATGCGCCGACCGTTCCCTCAGGCGAGGAAAATCCCGCCCTGAAAGAAGTTCCCCAACAATTCAAGGAGGAATTGCGGACGGTTCTTTCGTATATGGATATTCTTCTGGAATCTCTGCCCGAAGAAAAAATAGAAGAGTTTGCCCGATCGGAACACTTTGAACCGTACAAAAAGCTGTTCAAAGAATTGGGGCTTGTCTGATGGGACTGCTCTATAAATCGGATTCGTCTGCCGACGGGAGAAAGGGCGATCCTCAAAAGACGGCGGTTGCGCCGGGGAGAAACGCGGAAAAAGAGATCGCTGCCTATATCGCCCGGTATCCAAAACTGTCGGGGGTTGTTTTTGATATTCCCCACGGCGTAACGAAGGAAGACGCTGAAATTCTGTCCGGCCTGATTAAAAGCGCCGTCTCTTCCATCGGGATAGCCGCACGCTTACGTTCTGATTCACGTTTAACGGGAACGTTGAGAATGTTGGTGCTGACACCCGCTTCTCTGGACAAGAAATTAGTCCTGCACCGTATCCGCGCTAATTTTCAGATAAAGAACGGTGTTACCTTTTCCGCGACCGACCTGAACGATATAAAGACGGTAGTAAAGAATTATGGCAACTATTCAGCCGCCGTGATCGGGGGCGGGGCATCCTTTGGGACGCCTTCGGGGGCAGTCTGCAACCCGCAACCTCCTGTTTCGGGTCTCCGGGCCGGGGCGCGGGGAAATCTCCCGCTGCCAACACAGTAAGAAAATGAAATAGAACAATGGTCCACGGATTGCGCTATGCATAGCGATCCGGATTTTTCGTTTTTTTGTCCGCGAATGTACGCGAATGTATGCGAATACGCGCGATGGGTATGTATTATTCGTATTTATTCGCGCCATTCGCGGACCAAAATTCTTAAATTATTGACAGGGGGAAACTTCCCCCGCCAATGCAACTGAATAGCGAGGAATTACTGACGGTATGCAAATTCTTCCCGCAAAAAATGGCAGCCCCACTCTTTTACACGGAAAAACGTGGCTGCACTCCCGATACAACCCCGAAGCGGAAGCGGAAAAATATATCGCCTCACGGGAACTTGCCCAAGACATCACCCATTTTATTTTGATTGAATGCGCGTTGGGCTATATTATCCCGGTATTGCGCGCGCGATTTCCCGGTTCGGTGATCGTCTCGTTGCACGTTGACCGAGAACGCTGCAACTGCACGGAATCGTTTAAGGCCGATGTTGAGCGGTACCCGGAGACGCCCTCCGCTATCAGAAACATGCTTGAAAGGGTAATCCCGGAAGACGCCCGTATCAAAATAATAGAATGGCGGCCATCGCTCTCCGTTTATCCGAAAGAATACCGTTCTCTTCTGGAAACCGCCGCCGATTTTCTCACGTTTCACACCCTGAACAAGAGAACCGCCGCTTATTTTGAACAACGCTGGAAAAAAAACGTCGAGTATAACACCGCCGTTTTTAACCGTTTTGTCTGCCTGAAACCCGATCCTGAAGCGCGGTTTCCCGTCGTGGTCGCGGCGGCGGGGCCCGGCTTAATGCGGAGTCTGCCGGAAATCAAAAAAAAGCGGGACTGCGTGTACCTCGTCGCCGTATCGTCGGCACTCGCCGCGCTCTATGAACACGGCATAAGGCCGGACATGGTCGCCGCGACAGACGGCGGGTTTTGGGCCCTGCCGCATTTGTTCACGCTGGGGCGTTACGGCGCGGGAACGTATCCGGTGATAGCGGTATCGCTCAACGCCCGCCTCCCTTCTTCCCTCCGAGACGCGCCGCTTCTCCCCATTTCCGACGGCAGTGCTTTTCAAAACGCCCGGATGAAAACCCTGCGCGTCCCTTTTCTCGTGCTGCCCCAGCGGGGGACAGTAAGCGCGGCGGCCCTTGACGTGGCCTTTGTACTCACCCGAGGACCGGTTTATGTTGCCGGGCTTGACCTCCGCGACCATGACGTGATAAGCCACGCGAGTCCTCATGCCTTTGAGACGCTCTTCCGGCTCCAGAGTAACCGGCTTGCCCCCTATTACCACGAGGCCTATGCCCGTTCGCGGCTCAACGCGGAGTCGAATACCCAGGCGGTCTATGTCTCATGGTTCCAAAATAATCTGGCGCGCTACGCGGCGCGGCTCATCGCGCTGGGGGACAACCACCCCCTGTTTGCCGGTATGCGATCCGAGACCATCGCGGAAACGGGGATGAAAGGCAGTCCCGCTTTTGAAACGTTCACCCCGAGCCCCGACACGATTGTAACAACCGGATAGATAGCGTATTCTGTTAGGCAGAGATGCCGCCAATGCAAATCTGAAGCGCGCATAAATGCTCCGATTACCATTCGCGCAACGCCCGCAATGACGGGCTTATCGGATATGTCCATTCGGGTCGTTGCGGGCCAAAGGCCCGTTGAGGTTCGTGGTTTTATCCCTTGTGATTGAGTCCGTCTCATTTCCCGACGCAGAACCGGGAGAACATCGTCGTGAGTATCGCGTCGTTGGTGACCTCTCCGGTGATCTCGCCGAGCGCGTCAACGGCGTCTTTCAGCGCGGGGGCGGCCAGATCAAGGGCGGGCGGCGTTTCCGGCAGGTTGGCCGCCAGCGCGAGCGTCTCTTTGAGGGCGGCTATCGCCCGGTCAACCAGTGCCCGCTGACGCTCCGTTCCCAGCGCGGGCCCGTGTTCGGGAGGTGGCCCCCCCAGCAGGGTTTCGGACACCGCCAGCACCAGTGCGGGAAGCCCTTCCCCCGTCTTCGCCGACAACGGCAACACGTGAACGCCGTCCGCTGTCCGAAACGCGGAAGGGCGGGTGTTGGCGAGGTCAATCTTGTTCCAAACGATAATGACCGGAACCGTCCGCCCCTGCGCGCTTCGCGCACACTCATTATCCATTTTCAATTTTCCATTTTCCATTCGCGCACCGCGCGCACTGCTGTCTTTGACGAGGAGAACGAGGTCGGCCTCGTCCATCAAGGCTCGGCTGCGGCGGATGCCCTCGGCTTCGATCTCGCCCGCCTCTTCGCGGAGGCCGGCGGTGTCGACGAGGCGGACGGGGATGCCGCCTGAGTCCAGGGTCGCCTCGATGTAGTCGCGGGTGGTGCCGGGAATGGGGGTAACGATGGCCCGCTCTTCTTTGAGGAGGAGGTTGAAGACGCTGGACTTTCCGGCGTTGGGCTTTCCGGCGATGACCACGAGCGCGCCTTCGTTGGAGAGGCGTTGCGAGCGGTAGGCGGCGGCGAGGGTTTCGAGGCGGGTAAGCGCGTCGTCGATAAGGGCGCGGCAGGGAAGGCCCTCAGGCGCGTCTTCTACGCCGTCGAGTTCCGAGTAATCGAGGGACAGTTCGAGCGCGGCGAGTGCCGTTACGAGGTTTTGCTTTATCGCGTCAATTTCCGTTTCCAGCACACCGGATAAGCGGGCGGCGGCGTTTTCACGCGCCTTGTCGGTACGCGCCTCGACCATTTCAAGAACGCTTTCCGCTTTGGCAAGGCCCAGTTTGCCGTTGGTGAAGGCGCGGAAGGTGAATTCCCCCCGCAGGGCTTCGCGGAATCCGGCGCAAAGGAGCGTGTCGAGTACGGCTTTCGGCGCGGCATTGCCACCGTGACAGATGATGTCCGCCCCGTCTTCTCCGGTGTAACTGCGGGGGGCGCGGTAGACGCTGACGAGCACCTCGTCTATACGAGCGCGGATTTCGGGCGGCTTCGTTTCCGCGCGGTCATCATTGCCGCCGCTTGGGATCGGGGGCGTTGCGGGGGGGTGCCTCCAACCCTCAACATCCTGTTTCGGGTTTCCGGCCCGGGGCGCACTCGGTATTGCGTCCGTCCATGGACGCTTGGGGTGTGCCCACAAAACCATGCGCCGCATGGTTTTGTCCCC
>JAISZQ010000116.1 GCA_031269165.1 Spirochaetaceae bacterium | reverse complement strand
AGACGCGCAAACCCTTTGGAACCTGTAGGGGTTTGCGTGGCTGGAGCGAGGGGGAGACTTCCCCCTTCCTATCATTTTCCATTATCCATTTACCATTTTCAATTCGCGCAGCGCGCCCCTCTTGTCCTTTTGCGCTTATTTTCTTATCTTTAAGGGACAACATTTTCTTAATTTTGGAGGGTTCATGGCTCAGCATGAATTTCAGACCGAGGTGCAACAACTTCTGCACCTCATCATTCATTCGCTTTATTCGAACAAGGAGATTTTTCTCCGCGAGCTGGTGAGTAACGCGCAGGACGCGCTCGACAAGCTCAAATACCTTACCGTGTCCGACGACGCGTACAAGGGGATCGCGCTTGATCCGCGCATTGACCTGTCGTTCAAGAAGGGCGCGGACGGGAAGGGGTCGACGCTGACGATTGCGGACAACGGGATCGGCATGAACGAGGCCGACCTCATCGACAATCTGGGGACGATTGCGCGGTCGGGGACGAAGGCGTTCCTTGACCGGCTTTCGCAGGACGCGAAACGGGATTCCAATCTCATCGGGCAGTTCGGTGTGGGGTTCTACTCGGCGTTCATGGTCGCGGACAAGATCGAGGTCGTGAGCCGGAAGGCGGGCGAGGACAAGGCGTACAAGTGGGTATCCGACGGCAAGAGCGGTTACACGATCGAGGAGGACGGCCGCGAGTCGCAGGGGACGACGGTTACGCTCCACCTCAACGAAGAGGGCGAAGAGTTTGCCAACCGCTGGTCTATCGAGGACATCGTCAAGCGTTACTCGAACCACGTCGCGTTCCCGATCTACCTTACCTACGACGAGAAGGAGTGGGACGACAAGGGCAAGGAGAAGGGAACCGTCATCAAGACCGACCGCATCAATTCGGGGACGGCCCTGTGGCGGCGGAACAAGAGCGAGCTCAAAGACGAGGACTACAAGGAGTTTTACAAGGGGATAAGCACCGGCGGCGGGCATGACAGCGACGAGCCGCTCTTCTACGTCCACACCCGCGCCGAGGGGACGCTGGAATACAACACGCTGTTCTTCGTGCCGCAGAAGGCGCCGTTCGATATGTACCACGCCGACTACAAGAGCGGCGTGAAGCTCTATGTGAAGCGGGTGTTCATCACGGACGACGACAAGGAGTTGTTGCCGACCTATCTCCGCTTCGTGCGCGGGGTCATCGACTCGGAAGACCTGCCGCTCAACGTGAGCCGCGAGATTCTGCAACAGAACAAGATCCTCGCCAACATCAAGAGCGCGTCCGTGAAGAAACTTTTGGGCGAGTTTAAGGCGCTTGCCGACAAAGCGGAGAGCGGTTCGGACGAGGACAAGAAGAAGTGGGACACGTTCATTACCGAGTTCAATCGGCCTTTGAAAGAGGGGCTCTACCAAGATTGGGCCAACAAAGACGCGCTGGAGGAACTCGTGCGCTTCAAAAGCACGGCGGTGGACGGCTGGACGAGTTTTGCCGCCTACACGAGCCGCATGAAGGGCGGGCAGAAGCACATCTACTATATCTCAGGCGGCACGGCGGATACGCTCAAGGCGTCGCCCTTGCTCGAAGCGTACAAGGCGAAGGGCATCGAAGTTCTTATCATGGATGACGAGATTGACGAGATCGTGATGCCCTCTGTGCGCGAATACGCGAAGAAGGCCGGAGATCTCGAGCAGAAGTGGGAGATACGGAGCGTGAACCGGGCCGGGGCGGACGAGGACATCACCGGAGACGATGACAAGAAGGACGCGAAGGAGAAGGAGAAAGAGGCGCGGCCCGTCATCGAGAAGATCAAGAACGCGCTGGGCGACCGGGTGAAGGAGGTGAAGCTCTCCAAGCGCCTGACCGACTCGCCGTCCTGTATCGTTGCCGACGAGAACGACCCGTCCTTCCAGATGGCCGCGATGATGCGGGCGATGGGCCAGACCCTCCCCGACGTGAAGCCCATCCTCGAAGTGAACGGCGGCCATCCCCTCGTGGCGCGGCTCAAGGACGAGGAAGACGCGGTGAAGATCGCCGATGTGTCGTCCGTGCTGCTCGACCAAGCCCTGCTCGTGGAGGGCCAGAAGTTGCACGACCCCGCCGACTTCGTGAAGCGGCTCAACCGGTTGCTGGGATAGGGGCTGACGCCTGGGGGCGGGTACCGTTTTGAAAGCCCGCCCCCGTCCGTCATTGCGAGCGAGCGGCACCCGTCCAAAGGAGGCGTGCTGCTTGGAGCGGCTCTCTCAGCCGGTAGCACACCGTCCATGGGCGGTGTGCATCCGGTCTGCCGACCAGTTATCAAAGCACATGACAGTGCCCTGAAGCGGGGGCCTTTAATATTTTTTGAAAAACGCCGATAATGGAGCATAAAACTATGTTATACGACAAAACCCATCCGCGGCTTGTGTGGGCCGTCCTTATCGTCTTTTTTTGCGCCGCTATATTCGTCGCGTCGGTTCCTCCGGCGGACGCTCAGGGGCTTGCCTCCAATGCGGATACCCGCCGTTACACGTCCTACATTCAGAGTGTCTTTGAGTTTGTGCAGAATCACTTTGTAGACAGTGTGGACGCGCAGAAACTCTACGAAGGGGCGATGAACGGGATGATGGCCGCACTGGGCGACCCGTATTCGGTGTTTCTTGCCGAAAAGGACATGGCCGACCTTAACCAGAACGTGATTCAGGGAAATTACGGCGGGGTGGGACTGTACATCTCCAAGCCGGTCGAGAGTGCCGAGGACAATCCGGCTTATGTGGAGATTGCGGCGCCCATCGAAGATACGCCCGGCTGGAAGGCGGGGTTGCAACCCGGCGACCTTATCATCGAGATCGAGGGCGAGTCAACGGAAACGTTGAGCATGGACGACGTGCTGGCGCGGCTCAAGGGGCCGGTCGGCGAAAACGTGGGGATTCTCGTGCGGCGCGGTAAGTTCCTTACGTTTCCCGTAACCTTGACGCGGGCGGTGATTGAGGTGCCTACGGTAAAACAAGCGATAATCGGCGGCGACGTGGGGTATCTCAAGCTGCTCTCGTTTAGTTCGATGACGGCGAACCGGGCGCGTGAAGTGATTGCGGGTTTTAAAAAAGCGAATTACAAGGCGCTGATTCTGGACTTGCGGAACAATTACGGAGGACGCCTTGACGCGGCGGTCGACGTGTGCGAGTTTTTTCTTGATTCAGGTCCCGTGGTGTCCGTCAAGTCGCGGATTCCGGGCCAGAGCCGCGATTACAACGCCCGTTCCGCCGCGCTGGTGCCGAAAGATATGCCCATCGTGGTTCTTATCAACCGGGGATCCGCGTCGGCATCGGAAATTGTCGCGGGCGCGCTGAAAGACCGGAGCCGCGCCTTCCTCGTCGGAGAAAAATCGTTCGGCAAGGGGTCGGTGCAGCAGGTTTATCCGCTTGAACGTACCGGTGCCGGCTTTAAACTCACCACCGCCCGTTATTATACGCCGAGCGACGTGAACATTGACAAGGTGGGCATTCCACCCGACCGCGAAGTGCTGTTTCCCGCGATTAGTGCCGAGGAAAGCGAGAAACTTGTCGCGCTGATCAAGGCGCGGGCCATTCCCCTTTTTGTGGAAGAACACCCGGACGCGGCCAAAGAGGAAACTCAGGCGTTTTCCCAGCGGATTCAGGCCGAGTACACCCTTCCATCGCCGCTTGTTGACCGGCTTATCCGTGACGAGCAGAACCGGACGGTTATCAGCCCCGTCTACGACCTTGAGTATGACGTTCAGCTTCAGGAAGCGATGAAAGTGTTGCGCGAGGAGAATTTCCTGCATCTCATTCAAAATACGAAGACGTTGCGGGCTCTTCAGGAAGAGAGCGCCGTCGTCGAACAAGCCCTCGCTACCCCTCCGGGGAATTGAAAATGGAACGTGGATGCATCGGGCATCGTGCTTACTATTTTCTTGGCGAAGTACGATAAGCCGCCTTGTCGAGCGTAGGAAGGGCGTTCACTCCCCGTAGGGGGACACCGCTGTAGAGTCGAAGGGAAGGGTATGTCTCGGTAGCCGGTTGCACGCCGCCTGTTGGTAACGTTGCCGCCGAGGAGCGGTTGCGCCGCCGTTCAGTGGGCGGGTACTGTTGAGGCAGCCGGACGGCAGGTGGAGTGAAACGGAAAAGTTGAAACAGTTTTTGTTACGGGATTTTCCTTCGCCGGACGGCCGCATTATCCTGTCTGGAAAAGATTATCACTACCTGGCGCGAGTGCGGCGGGTAAAGGCCGGAGACGTGTTGGATGCGGCCCTGCCGGACGGTTCTCCGGCGCGGCTCACCGTGATCTCTGCCGAAGAAAACGCCTTGCTCTGCGGGGTCCGCGTGGAGGAAACTCCCGCCGAACAAAAACGGGAGGACGGCGGGCCTCTGATCATCCTCTTGCAGGCCGTCCCGCAACCGGCAAAGATGGATCTGCTTGTCCGGCAGGCAACCGAAGGCGGCGTGTACGCGATCGTCCCGTTCGTGAGCCGTTATTCCTTCAAGGCCGCAACCTTCCGGCTGGAACGCTGGCGGAGGATCGTCCGGGAGGCACGGCAACAGTCGGGATCACCGGTCGCGACAACGGTTGAGGAGCCCAGAGGCAGCGTGGACGAGGCTCTGGCCTATTACCGGGAAGCGCGAACTCAGGCGGCGGCGCGGGGCGAAAACACGGCGGCCCTGCTCTTGCACGAAAAAGAAAAGGGCGCGGACGGCTCTTTTCATCGGGCACTCGCCTTCCGTCCGGATACGGTGTTCGTGGTCATCGGCCCGGAAGGGGGATTGGCGGACGAGGAGACGGCAGACTTCGTTCAAAACGGGTTTGTCGTGATCAATATGGGGCCAAACGTGTTGCGCGTTGAGACGGCGGCGGCATGGGCCGTGGGCGTCGTTTCGGTGACGGCGAGAGAGTTTGCATTTTGGAAATTGGGGGAATTGTGGAAATCGTAAAAACGGGAGATCTCGTGGAAATTGAAAGAATAGACCTGCTCGGCGTACCGATCGACATTATCGCGGAGGACAGGTTCGAGCAATTTGTTCACGAATCGCTCAAAAACAAGGAATTCGGCAAAAACATCGTCTTGCTGTCGGTATGGGATTTGTTGCGGGCCAGGCGTCCGGGCGATTACCGGAACATGGTAACCGATGCGGCCCTGGTCATCCCCATATCGAAGAGTCTGCTCGGCGGCGCGAGATTCCTCACCGGGAAAACCCCCGTCCGGTATATGCCCTTTGACTTTGTGGTGAGCATCCTCTCTTTCCTTGAAGCCTGTGAAGAGACCGTCTATCTGCTGGGCGGGAAGCCGCCGATACTTCGCAAAACGGAGAAAAATATCCGCGAAACCTTCCCCCGCCTCCGCATCATCGGCCGCTGTCCAGGCGTTTTCCGCAAACAAAGCGAGGAAACCCTGATCCTCTCAATCCGTAAGAGCGCGCCGTCCCTGTTGCTCATCGGCCAAGGCATACGGGGCCGGGAACGCTGGCTTGCGCGAAACACCGCAAGTCTCCCCAAAGGTATGCGGCTCTGGGTATCGGATATGTTTGAAGTGTTTGCCGAAAAACGAAAACGCCCCTCCCGCTTCGCTTTCGACCACGGCCTTGAGTGGGTTGGTTTCTGCCTCAAAAAACCCTTCTTCATTTTCCGTGTTTTTCCCTTTATCTACTACCATTTCCTGCTCTTGGTCTACAGGATAAAAAACCGGAAACAGATAGCGGCGAAAACGTGAGTCCTCACAAAAAACACCGCTTTTCTCAAAGAGGGGAGACTGTTCCAAAATTTGAGGTTTTGGCAAGGCAAACTTTGTTTGCCCAGTAACTTTGCTTTAGCGCGGCTCGTCAAAACTCGCTTGTGTTTCGGAACAGCCTCAGGGTAGAGCAAGCGCAAAACATACCGGGATTGACCCGGGCGTCTCCTACGCCGTCTGAAGTTTCCGGCTGAGCTCCTCGTTCTCCTGCCTGAGCCGCTCGATTTCTTTCTCGAGCCGCCGCCGTTCGGTCGCGCCTTCCAGCTTGCCTCTCCGCTCGCCTTCCCGTTCGCCCTCCAGCTTGCCTTCCCGTTCGCCTTCCAGCCTCATTCTCGTACCGTAGCCCATATACGTCTTGTCTAACATATCCGTTACCTCCGTGGTTTCATATCCTTCCCCTATATATTGCACCAATCCCATAAGTCTTTCAAGCAGGGTCGCCAAGTCCTCGTCCGTGAACAGACCTCTTTCCGCGCTCCCCTCTATCGCCTCTTTCAGCCTCATCCCCGTCTCCCGAAACCCCGCCTCCACCTCTCTCCGTTCCTCCTCGGTCTTCGCCTCCCTGGCCCCTCTCCTTAGCTTCAGAATGTAAAACGGCAGCAGCGCCGAAAGCCCGCGCTCCGCTATCCCCTCTATGCTGTACTCAAGCAGTTTCACCGTCTCTATCATGTACCGGCCCGTGTCTCCCCCGGGAAACGCCACCCGTATCTCCAGACTGTCCGGCGTCGCGCGCCCCGCTTCCAGATATATCACCGCCGCGCGGGGAAAGGGCAGCGTGATCACCCCCTCCTCCGTTTCCTTCTCCCTTAACGCTTGGGCAAAACTGTATTCAAACACCCGTATCGCCATGTTCGCGTCATCCGCCGTCTGTTCCTCGATGATGTAGGTGCGCCCCGCTATGGACACCACCTCGTCAGGCAGGCGCTTCTCAAGGCCCGTCCCGATCTGCTCGGCGCTCAGGCGCCTCACCTCGCTGTCCGGCGGGTAGTCGCAACCGAAAAGCCCGTTGATGAACCGTGTCATCGCCCCCTGCGACAGGCTCGAGATGATCTGCTTGAACGAGCGGTCGAATATGTCCCCGGCCCGCTTGCCCCCCGGTTTCTTCCCTGTTGCTTTTTTGTCTTTCGCGCCGCTCTTTGATTTTGCCATGACGCCAGTATAACACGGAAT
>JAISZQ010000062.1 GCA_031269165.1 Spirochaetaceae bacterium | reverse complement strand
GAGGACGGCTCAAACCATCGCGGGGTATATCCCGCGATGGTTTGAGCTGGCCGTAGCGAAGGGGGAGACTTCCCCCTTTTGCTGAGATTTTGAACAGGCTCTAAGTGGTTGACGGTAGTCGGCACTTTGCTGTGGCTTCCCCGCTTTTACGATCTTCTTTATCTGCCCACCTTCCAGATGGCGAGTTTTATCTCGACGTACTTCAAAATCTCGATGAGGAACCAGCCGATCCAGCCGAGGATGACCATGCAGACCATCATTTCGGGGATGACGAAGTAGTCTTTGGCTTGGCCGAGAAGGTAGCCGATGCCCATGCGGCCGCCGTAGGACTCGCCGATGAGGAGCATCACGAGGCCCATTGCGATGCCGGTTTTGAGGCTCATGATGATGCTGCCGAAGGCGTGCCAGAAGTAGACTTTACGGAGCAGGGTGAACTCGCTTGCGCCGAAGACGCGGGCCGAGGCGAGGTAGCGGGGGTCGGTGTCTTTGATGCCCTGGTAGGTGTTGAAGAGGACGGGGTAGAAGATGCCGATGAACATGAGGAAGATGTGCATTTTCGAGCCGATGCCGAAGAGGATGATGGTCATGGGCACCCAGGCCGGCGGGGGGATGGGCGAGAGGAGTTGCCACAGCGGAAGGATGAAGGCGCGAATCTTGAGGTTCCACCCCATGAGGAGGCCGACGGGAACGGCGAGCACGACCGCGATGGCAAACGCCGCGAAGAAGCGGCCCATGCTCCACGCGATGTGAAAGACGAGTTCCTTGTGCCACAGCATAAACCAGAAGCGTTGCGCCACGGTGCTGAGGCTGGGAATGAGGCTCTCCGGCAGTATCTTCCAGCGGGGCAGAAACTCCCACGCGAGGAGGAGGGGGATGAAGATGCACAAAAATTCCGGCGAGAAGAAGTTCGAGAGGGAGTTCTTGAAGAAGCCACCGAGTTCATAGAGTACCCGGCGCGCGCCTCGCGTTTCATAGGTGTCGATGGCGATCATTGTTTCCTATTATCCTTGTGGGAATTAGGGTATAACGAGGTGGCGGATTTGTCAAGGGTATTTGGAAAAGGAGGCTGTTCCAAAACCTCGAGTTTTGGAACAGCCTCAAAGTATAGAAGATACGGGGCCGCTCTTATTTGCCCCGCGCATACATCGGCATACCGGAACGCGCCGAGAAGGCGGGTTCTTGTGCGGTGGTGTGCGGGACGGCGGGCTTTACAAGACACGCCTCGTCAAAGTGGCGCATTCGCTCGTCCGAAATGCCGCCAACTTTATACAAATCGCCCATAAACTCGTGAATTGCTTCAAACGCTTCGCTTTTATATTTTTTCATTTCCGCCTCCTAAAGAATTTCATTGAACGCGGCCTTTTCCAACCATTCGTCCAATTGGTTTTTGTCTCCAAACAAACATCTTTTTGCCGCTTCCTTATACCATGCAAGTTCGTCTTCTGTAATATTGTCCTGTTTGCTTTTCGCAAACCCATACACAAAAAACGCCCGCTCCCCCCGCTTAAACAGCACTATGGTTCGGTACCCGCCACGCTTGCCCTGTCCTTTCCTTGCAACACGCTGTTTGTAGACAAAGCCGCCCAAGTTGGCATCAAAGTTGCCCGCCTCTATTTCCGCAACCGCCGACTTCAGGACACTGTCGTCTATGCAACTTTTTATGGCAAATCTCGTAAACCACTTACTCTTAAATATTCGCATAACGAACCCTTTTTGTCAAGCCAACGGCCAAAACCACGCTTTATCCTTGTAAGGATTATGGTATAGCGGAAAGGGGGATTTGTCAAGGGCTTTCGGAAGAGCTGGAAGATAGGGGCGCGCTCTCATTTGCCCCGCGCATACACCGACATACCGGAACGCGCCGAGAAGGCGGGTTCTTGTGCGGCGGTGTGCGGGACGGCGGGCTTTACAAGACACGCCTCGTCAAAGTGGCGCATTCGCTCGTCCGAAAGCAAACCGATTTCATACAAGTCTTTCATTGACTCGTGAATCGCTTCAAGCGGCTCGCTTTTATAGGTCATTTTCATAAACACTCCTCAATCTCAAAAATCTTTTTTGCGTTTAGCGCCTTGTCTATCTCGTCTTGATTATAAGCAAAATATTGCTGCGCCGCATTTTTGAATTCAACAAGGTCGTCTTCTGTAATATTAGAGTTGTTTGGAAACCTCAAGTTTCCGAACAACTTCCGTTAAAAAATGTGGTTTTATAAGGCTAAAGCCAAGCTTTAGCCTGAAAAACCACAGGACTTGTGAGACAACCAACCGGGTTGTTGAACAAGTCCATTGTCCTGTTTGCTTTTCGCAAACCCATACACAAAACACGCCCGCTATCCCCGCTTAAACAGCACTATGGTTCGGTACCCGCCGCGCTTGCCCTGTCCTTTCCTTGCAACACGCTGTTTGTAGACAAAGCCTCCCAAGTTGGCATCAAAGTTGCCCGCCTCGCGTTTCATAGGTGTCGATGGTGGTCATTGTTTCCATTGTCCACTTTCCAGTCCCCATTCCCCCGAAGGGGGTCGGGGGCCGGGGGCTGGGAACTGGGGGCTACGCCCATTTGATGAAGCCGGGGCGGTAAGGGTGAACGAGACCGGGGTGTTTCGGGAGAATGCGCACCGTGTGGCCCTGAAAGCCGGTCGCCGTACATTCGACTTTGACGTTGAACTTGTAGAGGCCGCCGTCCTGTCCGGTGCAACGCATCTCGGTTTTTTGGGCGTGTTCGATAAACTTGGTCTGGCTCGAGATGTTGCCGTAGTAGAGCTCGACTTGCACCTGATCGGGTTGGAGACCGGCAAGCTCGACAAAAGCGTTGACCGAGAGGCTGTCGCCGCGCTGCATAACCGGTTTCGCGTCGGATTCAACGCGGGTGATGCGGATGCTGTCCCAATTGCTGGAGAGCGCGCCGAAATACTGGGCGAGGGATTTGGACTCGGCGTAATCGCCCTTCACGATGCGCTTGTGGTTTTTGAGCGCGGGGAAGTAGAAGTTATTCGAGTAGTCCATCAGCATCCGATGCGAGCACATCGAATGACCGATCTCCTTCATGCTGGTCTTCATCATCTTGATCCATTCGCGGGGAAGGCCGTCCCGTCCGCGTGTGTAGAACATCGGGATGATCTCGCGTTCCAGAAGGTCGTAGAGGGCCTCGCCTTCAACATCGTCCTGCAACGCTTCGTCGTGGTAGACCTCGCCGTGGCCGATGGCCCAGCCGACGCCGGGGTTGTAGGCCTCGTCCCACCAGCCGTCGAGTACCGAGCAGTTGAGAACGCCGTTCATCGCGGCTTTCATGCCGGACGTGCCTGAGGCTTCAAGCGGACGGCGCGGGGTGTTGAGCCAGACGTCACCGCCTGAGGTCATATACCGCGCAACGGTCATGTCGTAGTTTTCGATGAAGATGATCCTCGACTGAACGTCATGCTGTTCGGCAAAATGGACGATTGTCTTGATAAGTTCCTTGCCGGGGATATCGTGCGGATGGGCCTTGCCCGCGAATACCAGTTGCAAGGGCTGCTCGGTGTTCTTGAGCAACCGAAGAAGGCGTTCGGGATCACGGAGGAGGAGATTCCCGCGCTTATAGGTGGCAAACCGGCGGGCAAAGCACAAGGTCAGCGCGTAAGGCGAGAGCGCGTCCTCAGCGGTTGCCGTCTGACGGCTTGTCGCGCCGATTCGCTTATAGTGATCGCGCAAACGCCCCCGGACAAACGCGACAAACCGTTCGCGCCGCCGCTCGTGAGTGCGCCACAACTCCTCGTCGGAAATGCGGTCGATGCGGTCCCAGATGGCGATCTCGGTCGGCTTCTCCTCGAAGTGCGGGCCAAAATAACGGTCAAGGAGGTCAAGCATCGGGCTCGAAATCCATGTGCGCGGATGAACGCCGTTGGTAATGTGCTTGATCGGCACTTCGTCAAGCGGAGACCCCGGCCACAGTTTCCTCCACATATCGCGGGAAACCACGCCGTGCAGTGCCGCAACCCCGTTTGCATAGGCCGAAAACTTGAGCGCGAGAATCGTCATGCAGAACTGTTCGTTGTCGTCGTTGGGATTTTCCCGCCCTAACGCGAGGAATTCCTTCCACGACAGTTTAAGAATCTCCGTCCAGCCGCGCATATACTTCTCGAACAACGCAATGTCAAACCGCTCATTTCCGGCGGGCACCGGTGTATGCGTCGTGAAGATGTTCGTCGGCCAAATCGCCTCGCGGGCCTCGTCAAACGAGAACTGCTTTTCCTCCATTAACTCGCGTATCCGCTCAAGGGAGAGAAACGCCGCGTGCCCCTCGTTCATGTGCGTCGCCGCCGGGTTGATCCCCAGAGCGCGCAACGCCCGGATCCCGCCGACGGCAAGGAGAATCTCCTGCTGAATGCGGGTTTCCTTGTTGCCCCCATAGAGCGCCGCCGTGATGTCGCGGAAATCAGGAGGGTTATCCTCTATGTTCGTATCGAGCAAATAGAGAACATTGCGCCCGACATTCACTTCCCATATCTGCGCGAAACAGGGCCGCCCGGCAAGATCGACGGTGATGCGGACGGGGGAATCGTCGCGGTCTTTCTTAAGCTCGACCGGCAGATTGTACCAGTCGTTTTCGGGATAACTCTCCTGTTGAAAGCCGTCCGCGTTGAGGTACTGCACAAAGTATCCCTGCCGGTAGAGGAGCCCGATCCCCACGAGCGGCAACCCCAGATCACTCGACGTCTTCATGTGGTCGCCGGAAAGAATCCCCAAACCACCCGAATAGATCGGGAGCGACACGTCCATGCCGTATTCCATCGAGAAATACGCCACGACATCCTTCCCTTTCGCGTCCTTGTACCACGTCTCGCCCTTTTTGTAACGCTGGAACCGCGCATAGACCTCGTTCAACGCGGCAAGATAAGAATCGTCCGCCGCAACTTGGGCAAGCCGCTCCTGACTCACCATACCAAGCGTTTTCAAGGGGCTCTGATGGGACTCCATCCAAACATCGTCATCAAGTCGTACAAAAAGTTGCACGGCGTCATAATTCCACGACAACCAAAGATTGCGCGCAATTTCTTCAAGTGGCTTCAGCGCTGCGGGAAGTTTCGGTTTTACCGTATAGGTGGTTATACTCATACTTTTATTGTCGATCATACAAGAAGAATTGTCAAGCCCCGTGTCACTCGTATCCCGACATTGTTGTAACGGTGAAGGGAACAGGATTACGGTAAGGCATAGAAACCAAATACGGCCTTTCCGCGCCGCGACCTACCAAGCCTGTTTCAAAACCAAACATAAGGGGGAAGTCTCCCACTGTCAACAACTTAAGCCAATGGAATATAAGAGTGGACAACGGATCACGCAGATTTTTAGTTTTTTTGTCCGCGAATGTACGCGAATGTATGCGAATACGCGCTGATGGGTACGTATTATTCGTATTTATTCGCGCCATTCGCGGACCAAAATTCTTAAGTTGTTGACAGGGGGTGGCAACCACCCGTTGAAGGGGGTAGCGGAGGACGGCGCAAACCATTGTGGGGAATATCCTGCAATGGTTTGCGCTGGTCGGAGCGAGGGGGAAGGCGCGGCAACCTGTTGCCGTTCCCCCTTTAGCGGGGTTTTGGAACAGGCTCATTCTCCCCCTTTAATTCTCCGCTGGGGGTTTGCTCCAGTTGGCGGGGTCGAAGATGTCGGTGTGGACGGTGAGGTATTCGTCGGCGGCGATTTTGAACGCACGGCGGGAATGGAGGTCGGGGCTCCAGAGGGTGGAGGTGGTGATCGTTACGCCGTGTTCCTTGTCGGGCCGGAGCGGATTTCCCGTCCACGGGTTGCGGGGATCCGGTATGAGGCCGTCCACCGCGAGGGATGGCGTGTCGGCGTTGGTCATAAAGGAGCGGTCCACGGCGAGCGGGCCCTGCGCGTTAAAGTCTTTGACGAGGTAGAGGGGGTTGTAGTTGACGAGGGTCTCCCCGTTGGGCAGCGTGATGTTGCCTTCGAAATCGAGCGAGGAGCCCCAGCCGTGGTCGGCGGTGATGATGATGCGGGTGTTGTCGTAGGCGCCGTGTTCCTTGAGCCACGTGAAGTAACGGGCAAGGAGGAGGAGCGCGGCCACGTTCGCGTGATAGGCGGCGTTGTGGGCGTAGGGGCCGTTGCCCCGGTCGGTTATGGTTGCCGCCGGGCGGTATGCGGGGGCCTGGAGAAACGCGGGTTCGTGGGTCAACTGGTTGGTGATGACGGCAAGCGTCCCCACGCCTTCGTCGACGGCGGTGATTTCGGGCAGCGCGTCCAGTGCCGTGTATTCGTTCAGCGTTACCAGTGAAAACCCTCCGTTGGTGTCGCCGATCTTGGCAAGCCATTTCCCGCCGTCGTAGACAAAGAAGCGCAGGAAGGGCGGCGCGGTTCGCAGGAAAGAAAAGCGCAACAGGTTGTACTCCAAGAAGGCCGCCGCCTCAAACACCTTCACATCGCGGTTCTTTTCGAGCCAGTGCTTGGTGTACTTCCCGATGATCTTCGCCGCGTCGATGGCGGGGTAGGGCTCGTAGATGCTGATGTCCGACTTGTAACTGTAGTTGGCCCACGAGGGATCGCTCACCGTGACGCGAAAGCCGTGTTCCGAGAAGACGCGCGGCATGACGAGCAGGGCCTCGTTGTGCTTTTCGACCAGCGGCACCCCGTTGTCCGTTCCCATGAGGGTGGGCGCGTACTCGTATCCGCCGAAGAGCGGGGGGACGGCGGAAATCGTTACCGGTCCCAGCGACACGCAGTTGGGATACCACGTAAAGCCGGAAAAAGCCTCGTTCAGTTCCGGTTTTTCCGCAAAGATAGCGGGGATAAACGGCGAGAGCGCCCGGTCAAGCATAACCACCAGCACGTTGTTCTCGGTTTGGGAGAAGGTAAATACCGGGGTCAGCGAGACCCCCCCCCCCGCCCGTCCTTCCCACTCCGCCGTTTCGACGGCGGTCCCCGCATACCGGGTAAAGTCGCGCTGTATCTTGGCAATGTTGAAGACAGAAAAGGCGCAGAGCGAGAGGAGGACGATGATCTGCACGGAAAAGAGCCATTTCCGTTTGCGCGCGAAAAGAAAGACGCAACCCCCCACCGCCAGCACGAGGGATACGATTTCCAGAAGCACGATGAGAAGCGGCTGAGAAAACTCGTCGTTTGAGAGGGTGAGCGTGATGGTCAGGTAGCCGTAGTTTCCGGCGAAGAGGTAGGTGTCGATGAGCGCGACAAACCCGGCGGCGGCGAGGAACAATGCCCCGTAGCACCGCACTTTCGGGGAAAAAAGCGCGTAGACCACGGCGGGCCAGAGGAGGAAGATTCCGGCGGCTTGCAATGCGGGCCTTATCACGAAAGGATGGGGAGACGTAAAGGGCGCGATAAAGGAAAACTCCTCGACGGACGAGCCGATGAGCCCTGAGGGTATCGCAACTCCGACCAGCATCCAGAGAACCAGTGCCGAGACCGCAAAAAGCGGGCCGTTACGTGCCTCATAAAACGACGGGGGGATATACGTTTCTCCGAGCCTCCGCTTTCGGGCGAACACGGTGAAAAGGGGGAAAACGCAGACGAGGACAAAGCATCCGGCGAGGGCCACCCGCTTTACGTAGTAGCCTGAGTCGAACACGAACAACAGATAGAATGCGGCGGAAAAGGAGACGGCGCACGCGAGAATAGGGAGGACCTTTTTGGGAACGCGAAACGTGAGCGCGATGTTCTTGGCAAGCGAGAACAGGTTGTTGCACGTCCAGTAGAGCACCAGTCCCGCCGGGGAATCGTAGAGGAGGGCGAAAAAGACCGCCGCCATGAGGTAGAGCGGGACCGCATCTTTCTTGGAAAGGCCCTTCGTGTACACGGCGGTAGCGGCGCAGTTGATCAGCGTCATCACGATGGGCAAAAGATTCACGCCGCCCCAAAGCGGGATAAGCGTGTCCGGCGCCCCCAAGTCCTTGATAAACAGAAACGACTCGCCCTTCAGCGCCTGAAGGTTGGAGAGGCAGATATAGGCGGCCATGAAGAAGGGAATCTGGATGAAGAGGCCGATCGAGTTCCGCAGACCGTAAACCGGATGGTAGTGGTTCTGCCGATAGTAGGCCGTGATCAAGAGGTGCCGCTCGTCGCCTGAAAAAACGCTCTTGATCGTCCGTATCTTCCGGGCAAGACGCGCCTCCGTGTTACGCTCAATCTGCCGCCATTTCTCCGCCATCATAGAGAAGGGGTGCGTCAAGAGGGAAATGGCAACGCTCACCGCGACCACCGCCATACCTTTGTTCAGCATACGGCTAAAAATCATGAAGATGATTTCGATGAGTTGAATAAGCGGCTCGATGAGCATCGTGTACAGTCCGTCAATAAGCATTACCATAATTATAGAAGGAAACGAACCACTATTCAACAGTTCGCGGTTCATGGTATGGTGTTCTTCTTAAGAATACCTAAAGAGGGGGACGGCAACAGGTTGCCGCGTCTCCCCCTTCGCTACGGCCCGCCGCTTGCGCTTAGGGTCCTTCGCTATCCCCCTCTGCGGGGACAAAACCATGCGGTGCATGGTTTTGTGGGCGTACC
>JAISZQ010000032.1 GCA_031269165.1 Spirochaetaceae bacterium | reverse complement strand
ACGAAAATACGAGTTTTAACCCAATCAAAATACTAACAACAGCTTATTTATCGTGATTATTGCACTATTTTTTACGAAAAAAAGTGTGAAAATTTTCTAAGTCCCACAGGCTCCTAGATGCTCCAGAAGCGCCTTAATCGCGGCGGCATAAATGGCGGCGCGGACACAACAGACGCGCACAGGTTTTTCGGGCGGACCCAGAGCGTATGGGGTGGAAAATCCATGTAATCTTCTGTTTCTTGCTTATATATTCCCCCCCCCCCATATTCTCAAAAAAATTGTCAAAGTCAATTTTTTTCACTTTTTTTTCACTTTTTTGAAAAATTTTTCTTGACAAGCATCAAATGAGGGTGTATACTGGATTCAAGTTGAGTAAAGGTTTACCCATTTTGGGTAAACCTTTACTCACAAAATTCAAAACGGAGGCCATAAACTGGTTTCCGAACTTTATTGGAGGACAAAGATGAAGAAGTGTGGAATTGGAAGAGTGGCGGTACTGGCGGGTGTTGTTTTCAGTTTGTTGGTTTTGCCGGGGACAAATCTGTTTTCCGGCGGGCAGGACGAATTTACAAAGGCCCGGGTACGGATTGGCGTTGCCTTGTCGAGTTCAGACGAATTCAACATGAATCTGGACAAAATGTACCGGGATTATGCGGCCACCCTGCCCGGTGTTGCCGTAACGATCACCCACGCAAAGGATGCCCAGAGTCAGCCTGACGACATTGAAAATCTGGTCAGCAAAGGGGCAAACGTCATGGTAATACGGGCAACGGACGGAAACACCGTACTGGCTGCCGTCAACGCCGCAAGGGCGCGGGGCGTGAAGATCGTCATAGACGAAACGAGGCTCGAAACCGATTACGATGCCATTATCGTGGGTGAGCAAAAGGAACATGGAAGAATGCTGGCCGGGTATCTTGAGGAACATGTCAAGGCGGGAACCATACCCCGTGATATACGGCTGGCCTATCTTGCCGGGGTGGCTTCGGAAAATGCCTTGGGACGGATGTACGGCATCACCGAGACTCTTGCGAAGGACGGCTATGGCTATAACCTGGTGCTGGGCGGTAACGGCTACGATCTTGCCGAGGGCTGGAGTGCCACCAAGGCCCAGCAAATTGTGGAAAACTGGATTTCCAGCGGGAAGATCAATGACATCAACGTAATCGGCTGCATGAATGATGAGATTGCCAACGGGGCAATCACCGCTCTGGGGGGAAACTATCCAAACATACTTGTTTTGGGAGTGGACGGTAGCACCGTTGGACAGGCGAACATCAGAAACGGGAAAATGGCGGTTACCACTTTTCAGGATACCCGTGTCTCCGTAAAGGCGATTGTTGATGCGTGTGTCAGTTTGATAGATGGTAAACCGATAAGTTTTACCAATTCTGCCACCAAAACAATTGATCCTAAGCATATCAAGCTGATGACCCAGGAGACCATCGACAGTCTGGTGGGCAGGTAAAAGCCGGTTTAGCCGAGTCCGGGGGATTGCCCCCGGACTCATGGGATTAACGAAGGAGCCTGTTTCAAAACCCCGCGAAATTTCCCCGCCGCCGTGATCCGGGGGCGTTACGGGGGTGGTAAACCCCCGTTGAAGGGGGTAGCGTAAGAATTGCTCCGGGCCGTAGGCCCTTCACAATTCTTTTAGGAGTTTTGCGTAGCAAAACTCCACCGAGATAAATGGAGCAAGTCTGGAGCGAGGGGGAAGGCGCGGCAACCTGTTGCCGTTCCCCCTTTTGCAGGGTTTTGGAATAGGCTCGAAGGAGAAAAAAGTGAAAAACATTTTGTTGCAAGTTGAAGGGGTCTCTAAAAGATTTCCCGGTGTCCTTGCCCTGGACAAGGTCAATTTTGCTCTGGGGACAGGGGAAGTCCACGCCTTAGTGGGAGAAAACGGCGCCGGTAAATCGACCCTGATGAATATCATTACTGGGCTTATCCCCATGACTGAAGGTTCTATGAAACTGGCGGGAGAAGATTATGAGCCCCATTCCCCGCTGGACGCCCTGAGTCAGGGGGTGTCGATGATACATCAAGAAATCTCTTTGGTTAATTCCATGCCCGTATACGAAAATATTTGGCTTGGGAACGAAAAGAAATTTGGGGCAAAAGTCTTTGTAAAAAAGAAGGATCAGATTGCCGCCACCGATGAAATGCTCCGGTCCCTCAACATGGATATCGAAAGCGAAAAGCCGGTGGGGGAACTCTCTATCTCAAAAAAGCAGATGGTGGAGGTGGCAAGGGCCATTTGCTGTGACGCAAAGGTGATAATCATGGACGAGCCTTCATCATCTCTTACAGAACAAGAGGTAGAAAAGCTCTTTGAGATGATCCTGAATTTAAAAAACGAGGGGAAAAGCGTTGTATATATTTCCCACAAAATAGATGAAATATATAAAATCTGCGACAAGGTTACCGTTTTCCGGGATGGGCAGTTTGTTGCGGAAAAACAAACAAAGAATATTTCAAAACAGGGATTGGTCAATTTAATGGTGGGCAGAGAGCTTACGGATATGTACCCCAAGATTCCCGCGACTATTGGCGAATCAATCATGGAAGTCAGAAATTTCAACCGGGAAGGGAAATTCCACGGAATTAATTTTTCGGTGCGCGGCGGGGAAATACTGGGATTCTGCGGATTGGTCGGCGCGGGCCGCACGGAATTGATGCAGGCCATATTCGGAATTGATAAAAAAGATACCGGCAGCGTGTTTCTCAAAGGAAAAGAAATCAAAATTCAGTCTACCGGAGACGCGATACGGAACGGGATAGCCATGGTTACCGAGGACCGCCGGGGAACCGGCCTTGTCGCGGGGATGAGCGTAAAGGCCAATACAAGCCTTGCCTATCTGGAACAAATAACCAAATGGGGCTTTGTCGATCAAAACGCCGAAACCGCCGCATACAACGAAATGAAACAGGCTATGTCGATAAAAGCGCCGTCGGATGATACCGTTGTCGCCCTGCTTTCAGGCGGCAACCAGCAAAAGGTTATCATTGGAAAATGGCTGTTGACCAAGCCCGATGTCCTCATCATGGATGAACCTACCAGGGGCATAGATGTTGGGGCAAAATCGGAGATTTACCGGCTCATGGGAAAGATGGCGGCGGAAGGCAAGGGCGTTATTATGGTTTCGTCGGAGCTTCCTGAACTATTTGGAATCTGTGACCGTATTCTGGTGATGCACCAAGGCCGTCTGACAGATGAATTTCTGCGTGGTGATTTTAGTCAAGAAAAAATTATGCAAAGTGCCTTTGGCCTAAAGGAGAGGATAAAGTGAAAAGTACAAATTGGTTTCAGAATGTTAAAGGGAAGTTTTCTTCCCAGAACGCGGTTATGTTTATTATCAACAACAAGGCGTTCCTCCTTATGATTATCATGTTCTTTGTTGCGGCAATCGCGGCTCAGGCATTCTTAACATCAAGGAATTTGGTTACCCTGATGCGTCAGGTATCGGTGGCTTCGATAGTAGGGGGCGGCTTTACGATAATTTTTACCGCAGCCCAGTTTGATATGTCTGTGGGAGATGTCTTGAGTCTTTCGGCAGTGCTGTACGCCCTGCTTTCAAAGACGATACCGGAACCGCTGGCTATTCTGCTTTCCATTCTGATTGGCGCTTTCTGTGGATTGTGCAACGGAACACTGATAAAAATATTCAAATTACCCGCCTTTGTCCTTACCCTGGCAATCGGCCTTATCTACAAGGGGATTACCTACAGCATAACCAACGGAGCCACGGTATACGGGCTTCCTGATATTGTGAACACCATCGGACAGGGATCGATATGGTTTATCCCCATTCCCTTTATCATCATGGTTTTTGTTTTGGCTTTCATGTTTATTCTGCTCAATAAGACCATATACGGACGGCACGTTACCGCCACCGGCGGGAATGCGGAAGCGGCAAAAGTTTCGGGGATCAAGATAGATTTTATCCGTATAAGTGTGTATGTGGTCTGCGGGGCCATAACCGGCATAGGGGCGGTCGTTTTGACGGGCCGGCTCGGGGCCGCAACGCCGAACATTGGAGCCGATTTTACCCTTGACGCTATTGCGGCAGTGGTTATTGGGGGAACAAGTATGCATGGCGGCAAGGCCAAGGTATTTGGAACGGTGTACGGCGTCGTGCTGGTCGCGATTATCGGCAACATGCTTTCCCTGAACGGGGTAAGCCCCTTTATGCAGTGGATAGTAAAGGGCGCTATCATCGCGGCGGCCATTATTCTGGATAACCAAACCGAGGCGTTGATGAATAAACAGCGGGAACGGGCGGCGCTTAAGATCGCCGGGCAATCGAAATAAAGCAGTCTTATGGAGGACGAAGTATGAAGATGAACAAAACCAATACAAAGGTAGTGGACCTTATCGCGCGGATGATGATTGATGAAAAACTGCAATGTCTTCATGGGCAAATATGGGACAAATACCGGGGGAATCAGGCCGGGTTTGTAAAAGGCATAGAACGGCTTACCATTCCCGATTTCTTTATCGCCGATGGTGAATCGGGGGTCAATACCAGTTGGGATGCCACGGCTTATCCTTCGAAGGTGGGGCTGGCCGCTTCATTTGACCGGCAGACCGCGAGACTCTATGGCGAGATGCTGGGTAAAGAAGCAAAAGCTATGGGGATCAATCTGTTGCTGACCCCCCGTGTTAACATTATCAGGGATTATATCGAAGGAACGGGAAAAAACAACGGCGGTAATTTTCAGACCTATGGCGAAGACCCTGTTCTTAACGGCGAACTGGGTGCCGAGGAAGCGATGGGAATTCAAACCGATAATAACTGTATCGCCAACGCGAAACAGATGCTCGGTTCGAGCAACGGTTCGGCCCAGGGCGCGGGTAATGTTGAGATTGACCCCCAGACAATGCGCGAGATATATATCAAGCCCTTTGAACCGGTGGTGAAATGCGGCGTGGGCAGCATCATGACCAATTACAACCAGGTGAACGGCATCTGGTCCTGCGATTTGGCGGAAGTACAGGAAGAGATCGTGAGAAAACAGTGGGGTTTTGAAGGCCCTGTCATTGACGACTGGCTCTGCCTTTACGACCCCAACAGCATACGCCACGGCGTTACGCTGGAAATGCCGGGAAATGATTTTTATAACTGCGGGAATGCCTATTCGATCTATGGCGAACAACTCCTGAAAGCGGTGGAAGACAAGAACCAGCCCGTTACCATGGAGAATATTGATAACGCGGTGTACCGGTATCTTGCCATGCTTGACCGCTTTGGGATGCTTGATACCCAACGAATTCCCTGCCCCCTCGATGAAACGGCGAAAAATGAAGGCATAACTGCGGCGAGACATATCGCGGGGAAAACTGCGGTGTTGCTCAAGAACGATAGTCTTCTTCCCCTTGATCCTAAGAATGAAAAGATTGTTATTATCGGGCCGGGGGGACACAGGCAGGTAATGCCCACCTTCAAAGAATCTTCCTACGGCTTTGAAGACCGCAAAACCGGGACGTATCAGGTTCTCAAAAAGGAATTCGGCGATAACATCGGTTTTGCTCTAGGTAATGATCTTGACGGGGTGATCATTCCTTCTCAAAATCTTAGGCCCGAAAAGGGCAGTGCCGAGCAGGGGCTAAAACGCTTTCAGGGGCCCTTTACCTATCATATACTTGGTGACGGACTTTTGACGGATATTCCCCAAAGCCCGGAATTCACCATTGACCGGGAAATCAATTTTTCAGGTGATAAGGCCCTGCCGCCCATCATACCGGAACTCTATTTTTCCCGGGGGAATCCCCAATACTATATGTGGACCGGTTTTATCTGCCCGGAAGAAACCGGCGAATACCGTATCGCCATTCAGACCTATATGCCCGGTGTCAAGGAGTTTGAAAAGAACCATATCAATGTTTACGAGATGTACATTGCTACGACCGGAAACCTTTACATCGGCGATAAATATGAAGACAAGTACCGCAGGATAGGCATAGGGCCGCGCATTTTTATGAACGGCGGGGCGGTTCCGAATTCCGAAGTGGTTACCTGCATGGACGGGTTTAACAATGCCGGAGGCACCGTGTATCTTGAGGCGGGGAAAGAATATGGGGTCTTCTTTAACCAGTGCAGTGTTTATCGGGAACCCATACAGATACGCTTGGCTTGGACAACGCCGTCCATGACCAAAAAATATATTGATGAAGCGGCGGAGGCGGCAAAAAAGGCGGACAAGGCCGTTGTATTCGCCTGGCATAAGACATCCGATACCCTTTTCCTGCGGTACAGCCAGAATACGCTTATCGAAAGGGTAGCCGCCGCGAATCCGCAAACAGTGGTGGTTTTGAACAACGGCGATCCCGTAGCCATGCCCTGGCTTGATAAAGTAAAGGCGGTACTTGAAATGTGGTTCCCCGGTCAGGAGGGGTCCTTGGCTACCGCCGATGTGCTGACCGGAACGGTGAATCCTGCGGGCAGGCTCCCCGTGAGTTTCCCGAAAAAAATCGAGGATACATCGGTATGGGACCCGAAACATCCCGAACGGTACGCCGAGCCGGGGAGGATAAACAAAAAGGATGCGGTTCATCCCAACACCGCTGTTTTTTCGGAGGGGATTTTCAACGGATACCGCTGGTTTGACCGCCAGAACAGAGAACCGCTGTTTCCCTTTGGTTTCGGCCTGAGTTATACCACCTTCGGGTATGAAAAAGTGGCGATTCAGGAAAAAGAGAAAGACGGGTTTGAAGTCCGGGTAACAATACGGAACACCGGCACCTGTTACGGAGAGGAAGTCGTTCAATGTTATCTCGGAAAGCCGAAACATGAGGGCGTACCGGTTGCGGAAAAGGCCCTGGCCGATTTCAAACGAATAGGACTCGATAAAGGGGAAACCGGAGAAGTAATTCTTAAAATCCCCCAATCGGCGCTTTGCTATTTTGATACGGCATCGTCTTCGTGGAAGCGTTTCGCCGGGGAACGAAAAATTTTAATCGGCGCTTCATCCCGGGATATTCGTTTAGAACAGACGATCGTTGTCCGCTGATTGTCGTTAATTGTTAAAGGAGGAAATCTTGCGAATCGCCATTGGTAATGATCATATCGCTCTGGAATTAAAAAAAGTCATCGTAGATCATCTGAGCGCAAAGGGATATGAGATTATAGATTTGGGCACTCATTCTGCCGAGCGGTACGATTATCCTGTCGCCGGGGAGGCTGTCGCTCGGGCGGTTGTCTCAGGCGAAGCGGAGAAGGGGGTCCTTATATGCGGCACGGGGGTGGGGATCAGCCTGGCGGCCAACAAGGTGAAGGGCATACGGGCCTGTGTCTGTAGCGACCCTTATACCGCGCGATTATCGAAACAGCATAACAACACGAACATTCTGGCCTTTGGTTCCAGAGTGGTCGGTTCGGAACTGGCAAAGATGATACTGGATGAATGGCTGACTGCTGTTTTTGAAGGGGGAAGGCATCAGCGGAGACTGGACATGATCAGCGGTATAGAAGAGAGGCAGGGAGTATAAAGCGAATGCGGGAAAATTACACAATCGGGGTTGATATAGGGGGCACCTACGTCAGGATTGGCGCGCAAAAGAACGACGACCCGTTGACCGGGTTTGAAAAGATACTGCGCGAATCGGCGTTGGGGGATACCAGTCCCATCGAAGGCATAGGCGCTTTCATCAGTGATTACCTCGAAAAGAACTTCCCCCGCCTCAACATAGATGCGGTGGGTATCGGTTTTCCGTCTACGTTAAGTAAAGACCGGCGGACTATTTATCATACGCCGAATATTGAAGGCCTTGATAATTCTCCCATATCGGATATTTTGGAACAAAAAATAAAGACCCCAATATTCCTTGAAAAGGACGTCAATATACTTTTTAAGTGGGATATATATAACAAGAGGCTTCCAGAAAAAGGCATTGGACTAGGGATTTATTTTGGTACCGGAATTGGAAACGCGATAACAATAAATGGGGAGCTACTTATCGGGAGGGATGGAATTGCCGGTGAGCTTGGTCATGTACCGGTTATTGGGGGGAGTGGAATGTGCGGATGTGGAAATTCAGGCTGTTTTGAATGTTACGCTTCCGGCCGGCGTCTGGTAGAGTTACGGGAATCTTATTTTGGGGATACTGAAATTCGGGATCTTTTTTCTGAACACAGAGATTCAACAATACTCAAAGAATTTGTTGAAGCGATGGCCTGTGTTGTTGCTACGGAAATTAATATTTTTAATCCCCATTTTATTATTTTAGGGGGCGGAATTGTCAACATGAAAGATTTTCCAAGAAAACTGCTGGACGAGTATATATACAACCACTCCCGGCATCCTGTTCCTTCCGGTGGTTTGCCGTTGTATTATTCCGACGATTCCGACAGGAACGGGGTGTTGGGATCAATTTATATGGCCCGAGGTAAACTCAATGTTGCGGATAACACACGGAGTTAGGCTATGAACGTAAAACTGTCTCCATCTCTCATGTGCGCCAATATAGAGGGATTATCCAATACCCTGAAAATATTTGAGCAAAATAATGTAGAGTACCTTCATATTGATGTTATGGACGGAGTCTTTGTCCCCAATTTGCAGTTTGGTACCGATTATATAAAACAGCTTCGTAGATTGAGTCATATACCATTGGATATTCATTTGATGATAGAAAGGCCGGAAGATAAGCTCGACTGGTTTGATTTTCATGAAGGCGAGTATGTATCGGTACACGTTGAAAGTACGCGGCATTTACAGCGGACCTTACAGCGAATCAAAGATAAGGGGGCCAAGCCTATGGCAGCCTTGAATCCGGCTACGCCGCTTTCGGCACTGGATTGGGTCTGGGGGGATATTGATGGGGTTCTGATCATGACGGTAAATCCGGGTTACTCAGGGCAAACGCTGGTTCCTCAGACTTTGCAAAAAATCGCCGAATGTAAGGCCAGAGCGATAGCAGCCGACAGGGCCGATATTGAGACCGAAGTAGATGGAAACGTGAGTCCTGAGAATGCCGTAAAGATGGCTGCTGCGGGAGCAAATATTTACGTGCTGGGATCCTCCTGTTTGTTCCGCAAAGAATTGACCATAGACGATGCCCTGCGTACTTTCCGGCAAACACTCCGTTCGCTATAGGGTATGACTATATGAGGTTGTTTCAAAACCTCGTGGGGTTTTGAAACAGCCTCTTGGAACAGGTTTATGGGTACAGGAACATTTCCTATAGTCGGCTGGTTTGACATTACTCATCACATACGGTACACTGGAACCGTGAGCAAAATAAAACCTGTTTCTATTAAGGAAATTTCAGAGCTTACCGGAGTTTCTATAGCGACAGTATCCAGGGTGATTAATAATAACGGGCGGTTTTCCGAAGCGACGAGGAAAAAAGTCCAGTCCGTTATACGGGAGCATGATTATGTCCCCAACGCGATGGCCCAATGGCTGAGAACCAACCGGACACGCAACATCGGTATTATTGTCCCCGATATTACCAATGAATTCTTTGCAAAATTAACACTCGACATTCAGCAAAAACTGTTTACCGTGAACTATTCAACGCTTATCTATAACACCAATGAAGATCCGGTCTTGGAAAAACAGTACCTTCAGGCGATTTCCGCGCAGAATGTGCGGGGCATCATTTTTATTTCAGGAGGCGGGCAAAACGGTTGTCCTGATATTCCCGATGTCCCCATGATCTTTTTAGACAGGGAACCCCATCTTCAGGATACCAGAACCAATTATGTAAGAATTCAGACAGATCATGTGAAGGGGGCGTATCTGGCCGGAGAGATTCTTGTGAAGAAGGGTTGTAAGAATCCGGCGATTCTTATGTACAAGAATGCTCTTTCGCCTCAGTCTGATCGGGTACTGGGTTTCAAAACAGCCCTTAATGAGGCACAGGTTTCCCTGAAAAGAGAGGCGTTGCTCCACGTGAATCGGGTCAGCTATGATGACGCATACGCGGTGATCAAAAAGAGCCTTGAAAGGGGGTGCATTTTTGACGGCTATTTTTGTACGACCGACTGGCTGGCTGTTGGTGCCATGGATGCTCTGCTTGATCATGGTATCAAGATTCCCCGGGACGCGAAGATTATTGGATTTGATGACGTTTCCATTGCCGCTCATGGCCGCATACCCTTAACCACTATTCATCAAGATACCAACGGCATGGCACATTTAGCCGTAGAACTCATGCTTAAACTGTTGAATAACGAACAGGTTGAAAAGTTTGAATATTATTTTGAACCCAAACTGATAAAACGGCGAAGCGTATAATCCGGTTGTCTGGTTGAAGCGCGCGTTGCGCGAATGGAAAATGGATAATTGAAAATGGAGAATGTCGTGTTTTGGAAACGGCGCGTTCCCTTCCTATCATTCCACAATAACGGGGGCTTGCTCGCAATGACGGAGAGCGTTGTCATTGCGAGCCGCGAAGCGGCGAAGCAATCCAGACTTGGAAACCGCGCGTTTCGCTTCCTTTATTTTCCATTATCCATTTATCATTTTCAATTCCCCGAAGGGGGAAGCGCGCGCCATTTTCCATTCTCCATTTTCAATTTTCAATTCCCCGCAGGGGCCAGGCGGTGGAACAATGCCAGCATCTCGTCTTTGTGGAACAGTGCCGCGTATTTTCGGGCCGTTACGCCAAGCAGGTCAGGCTCGTCGGCATTGGCGCCGGATTTGAGCAATATTTCGGCGGTTGCGATGTCGGCAAGCCCCACGGCGATGATTAACGCCGATTGTCCGTCCTTGCTTTTCGCGTTGACATCCGCACCCGCTTCGACGAGGTCTTTTACAAGACCCGCATATTTGCCAAGCGCGGCATCCACCAGGGCCGTGTTTCCCCGGTCGCCGCTTTTTTGGTTCACGTCGCTCTGTTGCGCGATGAGAAACCGCACCGCCGGGACACTGCCGGCACGGGCCGCGATACACAGGAGGGGAACGCCTTTTTTATCCTTTTCGTCCGGGGAAAAGCCCGCGTCAAGGAAAAGCCGCATGACGGCGGTATCCCCTTCGCCCACATAGTGGGCGAATGACTCCATTGTGACGGGGATGCCCCTGTCCAGCAACATCTCCCGCGCCTTGCCAAACGCTTGCCGCTTGTTCAAAACGGCGGATTCCGCACGCAGATACCGGATCAAGGCGGCCTTGTCTTTGCAGACAACAAGACCCGGCGCATAACCGGGCTTATGGGCAAGCGGCGTACCGTACCACACGAGCGGACAGTCTTTCCCCCCGGCAATCCCGGCGGCAAAAGGAAACCACGGCGGCAACGATTCGCCAAACGTCAAAAAATGAGTCGCGCCGGAAAGGGCCGCGCCTATCACGAGCGTTTCCGTTTCCCAGTCAGACGGAAACGCAAACGGAGACGCTTCTTTTATCCCGCAATCGGCATCCGTCATCATCTTCAAAAGACGACCGGCCGCTTTTTCCTCCCCACAGTCATGGAAAACAACAATGTTCATACACGACTATTCTACCGTTTTAGACAGAGAAATAATACCTAAAGGGGGAACGGCAACAAGTTGCCGCGCCTTCCCCCTCGCTCCAAAGCCTTCGGCTTTTCCGCTACCCCCTTCAGCGGGGACAAAACCATGCGGTACATGGTTTTGTGGGCGTACCCCAGGCGTCCACGGATGGACGCAGGACTGAGTATGCCCCGGCCCGGAAGTCCGAAGCAGGACGCTGAGGACTGTAGGGAGACCCCCCGCAACGCCCCCGGCCCCCAGGGGCTTTCCTCGGGCGCATCGAGAGGAGAACGGGCATCGGCCCCCCTTCGGGGGAGAGCACGCGCCGGGTGGTGTCATTGCGAACCCGCGGCAATTTGCCGTTGGTGAAGCAATCCAGTGCGGCGGCCATCGTCATTGCGAGGAGCGAAGCGACGAAGCAATCTAGTCGAGGGGCATTCTCCCCCCGTAGGGGGGCCGATGCTCGTTCCCCCCACGACACGCCCAAGGCCCTCCACGACAGGTGGCGGCACGTTCTCGATTGTTACTGTTCGCTGGCGAAGGCGGCTTGAATCGCGGCGGCGGTTTCCGCTTCGGTTTTTTCTCCGTTAAACAGAGCCAGCAGATTGACCCGCACTTCGTTCAAGAGGGTTTCAGCGTCCGCGCCGAGGGTTGAAACGGCGGCGGTATCCGAGGCTTCGTAAAGCGCACGGAGTTTTTGATCTATCGGGTCTTCGTCCGTATCGGCGGCGGCATATTCATAGTGGTAGCCCGTGATGCCGTGCGCGGCGGCGGCAACATCGTCTTTCCGTTCGGCAAGATAACGCAACAGGGACAGCGCTTCTTCTTTATGCGCGCCTTTCGCCGGTATCGCCAGCGCCCACTCGGTTACCGGGAACACGTTCCGTCCGCTCGGTTGCGCCGCCTGGGGGATTGTCGTTACGCTGAATGACAGCGATGGTTTTTTCGCGCGAATTTCTGTTGCGGCCGCCTGGGACGAGATAAACATCACGATATTCCCGGCGAGAAAGGCATCCAACAACTCATCCTCCCGTTTTGACAGGGGCAAGGGGTACACTAATTTGTCTTGGTTGAGTGCCGATAAAAAAGCGAGCGTGTCGATCACCGGCCGGCTTGTCCAGTTGATTTCTTCGATTGGTACGCCGACTCCACCCGCCCATATCCATGGAAGTATGTCGGTCCATGTGTTGCGGGAAAAAGCCGTTCCATAGACTCCTTTTGCCGTGTCGGTTGTTTTTTTCGCGTAATCCAGCAATTCTTCCCGTGTGCGCGGCGGGTGTGAAAACCCGGCAGCGGACAAAATATCAATATTGTAATACAAGGGATGCAAAAAGGAAACCAATCGCAGGTGATACTGGTCTCTCTCCGTATCGGCCGTTGCCGCAACCTCGCCGTTTGCCGTTGACGGGAGAACGTCCGGTGGAAGCACATCCAAAAGCCCCCGTGTGGCTACCTCGGTGAGCCGTGCGGTATCAACGGCAATAATATCGGGAGATTCACGTTCCGTGTCGAGAAGCCCGTCACGGGTATCCTCCCAGTCCGCGTTCTGCAAACGAACCCTGATAAGCGGATGATTTTTTTCAAAATCCGCGATGATACCGTCCAGCGATCCTTGTTCCATGCCGGATTCCCACCACTGGGCAAACACAATGGTCGTCCGTTTTGGCGGCAGTATATCCCCGTCTTTGAACAAAAAAACGAGTACAACAGCGGCGGCAACGACCAAAATACCTGCCGTGAAAAATATGAAATCAGCCTTTTTCAGATTGTTTGTATTGACCGGCTGTATAAACACAATGTTTGTCCTCCACAGGAAAAGAGCGTTGTTTGGAAACCTCAAGTTTCCGAGCCACTTCCCCAAAAAACGTGGTTTTGTAAGGCTTTAGCCTGAAAAACCGCAAGACTTGTGAGAGCCTGTTCCAAAACTGAAGTTTTGGAACAGCCTCAGATAACCAACCGGGTTAGCGAACAAGCCTAACGCTTCTTTTTCGTCTTTGTTCATCGAGACTGCCCCGCCCGGATTCGGGACGGCTCAATCGACAGCGTTAAAAATATCCGACTTTTCAATTTTACTCAAGTGAGCCTGTGCGGCCGGTCCCCATTTACGGCGTGCGTCCTCTGTGGCGCTCTGGTGATAAAGTCCCGCGATGGGGGCGTGAAAAGCGCAGACTCGAAATGACGACCGCGCTTATGATGATCGCGCCGCCCACGATCGCGCTTGGACCGGGTTTTTCCCCGGTGGCGAGAAGTACCCACACGGGGTTGAGGATGGGTTCGATGCTTGCGATGAGCATTGCCGAGACCGCCGGGACTTTGACGATGCCTGCGGAGAACAGGAGAGACGCGATACCGATCTGGCAGACGCCCATGAAGAGGAGGGCGAGGACGGAGCGGGTGGTGAGTTCCGGCGGCGAGGTGAACAGGAAGGGGATCATGCAGAGCGCGGTCAAGAGATGGGCGACTATCATGCTGTCGGCGGGGGTTCCGGCGGAAGTGCCGTCCGTGCGAAACCGCGTCATGCGCATAAAGACGGAGGTCGCGCCGAAGACGATGCCGGAGAGGACGGCGACGACGTTTCCGATCAGCACCCCGGCTTGGAGCGAACCGCTGAAAAAGAGGAGGAGGCCGCCTGTGGCGAGTACCAGTCCGATCCAGTGCCGCACAAGGGGGCGTTCTTTGAGGAATGCCCACGCGAGGAGGGCGGTCCATATCGGCGCGCTGTACTGCAAAAGGATCACGTTTGCCGAGATGGTGAGCTTGTTGGCGACGACGAAGAGAATCATCGTTGCCGCATAGGCCGCGCCGCCGTACCACACCCACTTGTTGCCGAGTATCCGTCTCCACTCCCGGATCCAGCCGGACATCGGAGGGACGTTTGCACCGTTCGTGTGAGCGTTCTTTTTTTTGTTTTGGTTTTGGAAGAGCGCACGAACCGACAACAGAAACACCGCCGCGATGAGGCTCCGCCCGCCCGCGATGATAACCGGGTGGCAGTCAACGAATTTTATAAAAAGACCGCTCGTGCTCCAGAGAATGGCGGCGGCAGTGATGCAGAGCGGGCCCGGTATGGTTGTTTTTCGCATAGTCATTCGTCTTTACCCGTTACGAGTCGCGCGTTACACCTTGAGAATTCTCACTCACGTATGCCATAAACGGCGACAGATTTCCACAAATTACGCGACGCTTTGAACGTAAACATCGGAGTAATCTGCGGGCCTCCTTCACTACCTCTTACTTTTTACTTGCAATTTCCGCAAAACAATCCCGCAGAAACGAGTCCAGAAAGAGGAGGCCGCGCGGTTCCGGCTTGGTCGTCCCTTTGCGGATAACGCCTCTCTCCTCACCCTTCGCAAGCGAGGCGGGAATGGTTTCCTCGATGGTCCGGTGAAACCGCCGCTTGAAAAGTTCCCGATCCGGCCCTTCGCAAAACCTGAATCCCATCAAAAACGTTTCCTTGATCAGTGTATCAGAATCAAGCGGTTCGATACAGCCGTCGGTTTCCCGAAAGCCTTCGCCCTTTTCGTCGTCGATGATCGTGCCGGAAGCCGTTTTCCCCACGCCAATCCAGTTTTGCATGCGCCAGTAGCGGATGTTGTGCGCCGACCGCGCCCCAACGGTGAGGGCAAAGTTGGAAACCTCATACTGTTCGTAACCCGCCTCAAGCAATATGTCTCGTCCTTTTATCCAGAGGGCGGCCCGTTGGTCGTCCGGCAAGAGGCCGCGGAATTTTCCGGGGAAATTCCCGTGGGGAATGAGGTCGTAGAGGGAGATGTGCGCGGGGCGATAGGCGAGCAGTGTTTTAATATCTTCTTTTAACACGGCTTCGTCCTGACCGGGAAGGCCGGACATGAGGTCGGCAGAAAACGCGCCGGGAAACATTTTGTTCAACAGCGCGAGCTTTTTTTTCACCATGAGGCCGTTTCCGGGCCGTCCCACCCGTTTCCGGCATTCGTCGTGAAAGGTCTCGACGCCGACACTCACGCGGGTGGCGCCGTGTTCTTTGCAGGCGGCAAGAAACGCCTCGTCCATCGTGTCGGGGTTCGCCTCGACGGTGATCTCGGCGTTGGGTGCAAGCCGCGCCCCTATCGGCCCCGCCGTGACAAACGACAAAAGCCGCGTGATGCCCTTCGCGCCGAGCAGGGAGGGCGTACCCCCGCCGACATAGATGGTGGGGATTTCGTTCACCCTGTACGCCGTGATCTTGGCGGCGATTTCCGCGAGCAGCGTCTCCCGATAGCGGGAAACCGCCGGGTCACGGGGAGACACCGCCTGCGAGTAAAAGTCGCAGTACGCGCACTTGGACACGCAAAACGGAATGTGGATATAGAGCGAAGCCGTCATATCACCGCCAACAAGTAAAGAGTGGTTGTCCACAGATTGCGCCGTCCCCGGCGACAGATTTCCCCAGATTAAGCGAGTCTTAGAGCCTGTTCAAAAACCCCACGGGACACAATCCTCCGCTGTGATTCGGGGGGCGTTGCGGGGGGGCCCCCCCCCCCGAGGGGGGGGCCGCCGAAGGCGCCAAAACCCCAACCCCCCACGGGCGGGTGGGGGTTGGGCCGCG
>JAISZQ010000376.1 GCA_031269165.1 Spirochaetaceae bacterium | reverse complement strand
CTGTGCGCTAACGCGCACGGTTTTGGAACAGGCTCTTGGAAAAACCGGTCAAAGGCCCCGGTTTTTCCCTTAAATCTAGGGAAGCTGTTCCAAAAACTGAAGTTTTGGAACAGCCTCATTTTACAAGGAGAAGCACGATACCGCCTCCTCGAGTGCTCTTCGCAAACTTATATCGTGCCGTCCCAGGTACTCACCTTGTCGGACTTCTTCTCCTCTTCGTCAAACCAGCGGCTGGTAACCACCTTCGTTTCCGTGTAGAACCGATAGCCGTCCTTTCCCAGGCAATGCAAATCTCCGAAGAACGATTTCTTGTGGCCCGAAAACGGGAACATCCCTATCGGCACCGGAATCCCCACGTTGACCCCCACCATGCCCCCGTCCGTATGCCGGGTAAATTCCCGGGCATAATACCCGTTCTGAGTGAAGATCACCGAACCGTTGGCAAAGGGATTGGCGTTCATGAGTTTTAACCCTTCCGCAAAGTCCTTGATCCGTTTGATACACAGCACCGGCCCGAATACCTCGCTGTCCCCAACAGTCATGCCGGGCTTTACATGATCCAAAATCGTGGGGCCGATGTAGAACCCGCCTTCATAACCGGGAACGTTGATGTTCCGACCGTCAAGCACCACCCGAGCCCCTTCGTCGATTCCCTTCTGTATCCAGTCCTCGACAAACTTTTTATGTCCCGCGTTTACCACCGGTCCCATATCGGTACTCTTTTCGTAGGCGGAACCGACTTTGAGGGCTTTGGCTTTCTCCACGATTGCCGCAACCAGTTTGTCGGCGATACTCTCCTGCACCGCCACAACCGGTAACGCCATGCAACGTTCCCCGGCACAACCGAATGAGGAATTGATAATACTGGCGGCGGTCCGCTCAATGGGGGCATCCTCCAGTACCAGCGCATGGTTCTTCGCTTCGCAGAGGGCCTGTACCCGCTTGCCGTTTTTAGCCGCGTTCTCGTAAATATGAAGACCAACGGAAGTAGAGCCTACGAAACTTACCCCTTTAATATCGGGATGGGAAAGAAACAGTTCCGCCTCATTACGGGAACAGGTGACGATGTTAATAACCCCGTCAGGAAGCCCCGCCTCCTTATACAACTCCGCAATACGTAAGCATGATTGGGGAGTAAAACTTGCGGCCTTGATTACGATGGTATTACCGCAGACAATACACATCGGGGTCATCCAGCCCATGGGGATCATGGCGGGAAAATTGAAGGGAACAATCCCCGCGAAAACCCCCACGGGTTCCCGATAGAGTACCGTGTCAAAACCCGAAGAAGCGTCCATCAGGCTTTCACCCATCATCAGGGAAGGCGCGGCAATGGCCTGTTCCGTCCCCTCTTTCGCTTTAAGCACATCCCCCGCCGCTTCTTCCCAAGCCTTTCCGTTTTCAAAAGCCACCAGATGTGTCAGTTCGTCCACGTGCTCGATCAAGAGATCCCGTAGCGTGTAAAGGATCTGTACCCGCTTGATAATCGGCGTTCCCGACCAGAGGGGGAAGGCCGCCTTTGCCGCCGCAACCGCCTGTTCCACTTCCTCTTTTGTGCAACAGGGTACTTTGGCGATCACTTCGCCGGTACTCGGGTTATAGGCGTCGGTGTACTTTTGTGTTTTTGATTCCACAAACCGCCCGTTGATAAACGGTTTTAATACTTTCGGTTCACTCATACTATACTCCTCTTAAAATGTATTTGCCCATTCTCTTGGTTGCATTATACCCTGGCGATCATCTCGCCGTACCGCCGCTTACAGTCTGCGATATAACCTTTGAGCTTTTCCAGCGTCGGCATATCCGGGGCGCAAGCGTGGCTTGCGACCAGAAGCGATGCGGAGGCACTGCCCAGTTCCAGACAGTCGATGAGTTCCAGCCCCTCAAGCACACCGTAGAGGAACGCCGACCCGTACCCGTCCCCGCCGCCGAAACTCTTCAGTTTCTCGATAGGGAATGGCTTAATCGAGTAGGTGCCGCCGTCATTCGCGTAGGCGGTTGACCCTTCTTTGCCGTGCTTGATGACGACGATCTTCGCACCCATCCCGTGCCAGTAGGCGGCGCTTTGCGCGTCATCCATACCCGGCGCGGTCAATGTCTCGGTGAGGTCGTATTCCTCGCGGGAACCCAGAATCACCGCCGCCTCCCGCGCCACCGTCCAGTAGTAAATCGAAACCTCATCGGGGGTCTGCCAGTTGTACGCCCGGTAGTCGATGTCAAACACGATCGGCGTCCCGGTACGTTTGGCAAGCATGACCGCCTTGAGTGCCGCTTCCCGCGAAGGGCTTTCGGCAAGCGCGGTGCCGGAAATCAGGATCGCCTTCGCGCTTTTGATGTACTCCTCATCGACATCGTTCACCGTGAGCGCGAGGTCGGCGGCCTTGTTGCGGTACATGAGGATACTGCTGTCCTTCGGGCTTAAAATCTCCGTGAACGTCAGCCCCATCTTCTCTCCATGCTCGCAACGGCGGATCCGGGACACGTCCACCCCTTCTCCCTTAAAGAAATTGACGGCGAAATCCCCGAACTGGTCGTCGGACACCCTGCCGAAAAACCCGCACTTCTTGCCAAGCCGGGAAAGGCCCACGGCGATGTTTGCCGGAGAACCGCCCACGTATTTCTTAAACGTCGTGCTTTCCGCCAAGGGCTTGTAGTAGTCTGTGGGATTAAAGTCGACGGCGACTCTCCCCAATAACACCATGTCGATAGGCCGCGTGGAATCAAATTCAACATACTTCATAGAGAAACATCTCCCTCATTGCTAAAAATTTTTATGTGTTCAATCGTTGCCTTGCGGACACTGTCCACTATGGCCTCGTTCATTCCGAAGTAGTCCGGCTCTTCCTGTCGGCGGAGGTATTCCCGTGCTCCGATGGCCGTTGCGTCAAAATTGACGGTGGCAATGTTGATCTTAGAAACCCCCATGCGGATCGCCGTGGTAAAATCCTCGGCCGGTATCCCCGACCCGCCGTGCAGAACGAGCGGTACGTCCGTCCGGGCGCGGATTTCTTCGAGTACGGCGAAGTTCAGTTTCGGCTTCCCCTTGTAGTGGCCGTGGGCGTTCCCGATAGCCACCGCTAAGGCGTCGCAGCCGCTTTTCTCGGCCATGAGCGCAGCCTCTTCCGGGTCCGTGTAAACTGCCCGCCTCTCGCTTCCGCCCTCGTTTCCCCCCAGCACACCGATTTCCGCCTCCAAGTTCACCCCTTTGTCCGCGAGCCACGCCGCAAGTTCCGCCGTCCGCCGGACATTTTCCCGCACCGGCAGACCGGAACCGTCAAACATGATCGAGGTAAAACCCAGTTCTACCGCCTGACGGATCAGGCCAACACTTACGCCGTGGTCAAATTGTACGGCCATGTCAACCTTCGCGTTGCGAGCCGCCTGAACCATCATTGGCCCCATAAGATACAGCGGCGAGTGGCCCAGCCGCTTTTCGGCGATTTGCAGCACAATAGGCGTATTCGTCCTCTCCGCCGCAGCCACCACACCCATGAGCATCTCCATAGAACCGACGTTGAACGCCCCCGCCGCTCTGCCGTCCGCCCGCGCGTCCAGCAACAGATTTTTCATCGGACAAAGTCCCATCGTATTTCTCCCCAAGCATTCGTGTTCATCAAGGCTGTTCCAAAACTGAAGTTTTGGAACAGCCTCATCTATGTTCATTCAACTCCCAGATAGCTTTTTTTGACGTCCTCGTTATTGCGCAGATTCTCCGCAGTATCGGTAAGCACGATTTCACCGTTCTCAATAACATAGCCCCGGTCGGCAATCTTGAGTGCCGCGTTTGAATTCTGCTCAACCAGCAGAACCGGAATACCGTTGGTATTGATCTTTTTGATGATTTCAAAAATGCCCTGAATGATAAGCGGCGCAAGGCCCAAGGACGGTTCGTCCAGCATCAGCAACTTTGGCCGTTGCATAAGCGCCCTTCCGACCGCCAACATTTGCTGTTCGCCCCCCGAAAGCGTACCGCTTCGTTGCCATTCCCGTTCCAAAAGACGCGGAAAAAGAGTAAACACATACTCAAGGTCCTCGCTGATTCCCTTTTTATCTTTTCGGAGGTACGCGCCCATATCGAGATTTTCCCGTACCGTCAGATTGGTAAAAATATGACGGCCTTCCAGCGCCTGGGCTAAACCAAGCCCGGCAATGTCAAAGGACTTCATGCTGTCGATGCGTTTTCCCGTAAACCATACCTCGCCGCTACTGACTTTTCCGAGGAGCCCTGAAAGCGCGCGGAGCGTGGTTGTCTTTCCCGCGCCGTTTGCGCCGATGAGGGCGACAATTTCCCCTTCCTTGGCTTCAAGGGAAACGCCTTTAAGGGCGTGTATTTCGCCGTAATAAAAGTGGAGGTTCTGTACTTTTAAAATTTCAGCCATCTATGCCGCTCCCTAAATAAGCTTCTACCACCTCTTTGTGATTTTGGATGTACCCCGGTTCTCCCTGGGCAATTTTCTTTCCAAAATTGAGCACGCAGATGGTTTGGGTAACTCTCATAATCAGCTTCATATCATGTTCAACAAGAAGAATCGTAATCCCCCGGTCTCTGATACGCTGAATCGTATTTGAAAGATCCGCCTTCTCTTTTGAATTCATGCCTGCCGCAGGTTCATCTAACAGCAGCAAGCTGGGATTGGAAGCCATGGCCCGGGATATTTCAAGGCGGCGCTGCTCGCCGTATGAAAGGCCGGATGCCGGTAAATTTGCCTTTCCCGCAAGCCCCATAAAGCGTAAAATCTCCATTGATTTTTCGCGTATGGAGGTCTCTTCCTTCTGCTGGCTGGAGAAACGGAAGATAGCCGCCGCAAGCCCCGCTTTACTCTGGGTATGAAAACCAACCAGGGTGTTTTCCAGCACCGTCATTTTTTTAAACAGGTTAATGTTCTGGTAGGTTCGCGCAATCCCCAGGGCATTTATCCTGAACGGCTCCATGCCGTGGATTTCATTCCCGTTAAAAATGACACGGCCGCTGGTCGGTCGGTAAACGCCGGTAATCATGTTAAAACAGGTTGTTTTGCCCGCGCCGTTTGGCCCGATAAGTCCAAAGATAGATCCCCGCTCAATTTCAAAATTGACATTATCCACTGCGGTGAGGCCGCCAAATTTTATCGTCAAATTTTCCACTTTAAGCATTTTTTGGTGTCCCCTCCTTTAAATTCTTGAAAAGTTTTTTTACCACGTTCCGCAAGGTATCCAGAGTGCCGATTACGCCGTTGGGAAGGAAGAAGAGAACGACCAGAATAAAGATTGCGTAAATCAGCATTTGATAACGGATCAGGCTCTGCATCAGCTCGGTGCAGATGACAAGAATCGCGGAACCAACAAGAGGGCCGAACAGGGACGCAATGCCGCCAAAAAGCAACATGGTCATAAAAAGATTGGAGGTTATATTCGTGTAGGTGTCGGGGCTGATAAAACGCACAAGATGGGCGTATAAGGCCCCCGCCAATCCGGTGTAAAAGGCACTGAGCGCGAAGGCGAGTACTTTGTAGTACCGTACATTGATCCCCATGCCGTTTGCGGCATGTACATTTTCCCGTATGGCAATAAAGGCCCGGCCTGTCCGGGATTCGATGATCCGGTGTTTACATACCAGCATAAGCACCGTAATAATCAGGCAAAAAAAGAAGTACCCCTGATTGCTCGTAATCCTAGACCCAAAAAGATTCACCGGAGGGATATTCATAATTCCAGAAAAGCCGTTGGTAAGCCATACGGTAGCGGAGATGAGCATGAATACCATGTTTCCAAAGGCTATGGAAAGCAGGGACAAGAAATGTTTGACCAGCCGCGCCGCCGGAAAGGCCATGAGGACGCCGAATAACATGGCAACAAAGGCCGCGATCATCATGGAAATAATGACCGGGACGCCCAGCTTCATGGCCAACAGCGTAGAACAATACGAGCCTATCGCGTAATAACCGGCATGTCCGAAAGATACCTGCCCTGTATAGCCAAAGAGAATGTCAAGCCCGCTTACGGCAATGGCGTTGATGCAGATGGTACACAAAACCAGCGCAAGGTAACGTTCCCTCAGCATTATCATTACCATAACCGTGATCAACAGAACGAAAATTGCCTTGATTTTATGCTTTGCAAGCCCCATAAAAGGATTGTTCATACGTTAATCCTCCATAACGGCTTCACGGAAAATACCGGTCGGCATAACAACCATCACCAGAATCAATATGCCAAAGGATATAAAATCCCGATACAAGGTGGTTACATACGCCGAAATGAAGGTTTCGACAAAGCCAAAAAACATACCGCCGACTATGGCGCCGTACATGTTTCCGTATCCGCCGACTACCGCTCCGGCAAATGCCTTCTGTCCCACCATTGCGCCCATAGACATATACACGCCGAATATTGGGCCGACCACGACACCGATGGCGCCCGCCAGCATTGACGCTATCCCCCATGCCGCGCCCTTCGTAGCAGGAACATTGATGCCTATGGAGGCAGCCGCCAGTTCATCTTGGGCAGCCGCCCGCATTGATGTACCAAACCGGGTGTTTTTCATAAAGAAGTGCAGGGCAATCATACAGACAACACCGACCGCGAGACACAGAAGGTTTTCCGGTATGATCTGGTAGCCGAGAATATTGACCGTAGGGGTTTTAAACAAGGGCGGAAACTGCATAACATTGCTTCCCCATGCGAACATAGCACTATTTTGCAGAATCATGGAAATCGAAATGGTACACAGAATAACGTATACCATTTGGGCGCCTTTGTTCAAAAGCGTTGTTACAAGAAGCCGCTCGATAAGCATACCAAGCAGGAACATGATTAGCATGGTCAAAACCAGAGAGACGACAAAAGGTAATCCTAAATATTTATAGAATGTCATCCCAAGGAACGCGCCAATCATCAGCATGTCTCCCTGCGCCTGGGTCATAAGTCCGGAAGCCTTATAGATCAAACCATAACCCAGACCCACAACACCATACACACTGCCGATCATCAGGGCGCCAATAACCAGTTGAACAAGCATACTTTTCTCCTTCATTGCCGCATCCGTTCCAGAACAGGAATTTGAAACGGATGCGTGAAAAACATAGAGAGAATATTAACGGTCGGCCTTCCAGTTGTCGTACAGAATATTCTTGCCACCCTGGATAATATAAGCCCGGGCCGTTCGCAGACCATCACCGCTTCCATTGGTAAAGTCATAGGTTCCGCCGATTAGTTCATAGTCTTTGATTTTCAAAAAGGCTTCGCGGATGGCTTCCGGCTTAGTAATGTCCTCCGCGTTGTTCAATGCTCTGGCAATCAGCATAACGCTGTCATAACCCCGGTAGACAACATCGGACACAGGCATGGAGCCGTAGGCCGCGACAAAGGCTTCGAGCATCTTCTTTTCCACTTCGGTGTTGGCATCGTTGGGACTGGCAGGCACCACCGCGCCGGAACCGAAAATGGTATTATCCGCAGCTTCGCCGGCGACTTTGATAATATCGGGTACCCCCAGAGACTCAGGCCCGTAGATAAAGCCATTGTAACCGTTACGGCGGAATTGTTTGATGGCAAGGGCCGACTCGTTGGTCATGCCGAAGATAAGCACTCCATCGGGTTTGGTGTTGAGTATTTTTGCGATTTGACCGGTATAGTCGGTATCGGTTGTCTGGTAGACTTCTTCCGCCACAACCTCAATGGAATTTTCCATGAGGGTTACGAAACTCTTAATGCCCGATGTACCATATTCCGACGCTACCCGCAGGATGGCAATAGTCTTGACGCCCATATCTTTCATTGCGGTAACGCACGCCGCATTCGGAAGGTTGCCGTTGGTGGTGCCCCGGAACAAGTATTGAAACCCGGCGTTGGTGTACGCGGGACTGGTACCGGCGCCAACTTGAAGCACCTTTGCCTCTTCAGATATCTGCGTTGTGGCAAGAATATTCGGCGACGAGTTTGAGGCGGCAATCGCGATTACCTTGTCTACATCCACAAGGCGGGTTACCGCTTTGACCGCGCCTTCCGGGTTTGACTTGTCGTCGTATACAACAAGGTTTAACGGTCGTCCCTTAACCCCGCCTGCCGCATTGATCTGGGAAACCGCCAGTTCCCCGCCTTTTTGCAGCATTTCACCCGCAAGGGCGTTGGAACCGGTAATGGTTCCGTAAAGGCCGATTTTGATTTCACCTGTGTCTTTTTTGCAACCCAAGAGCGAAACCGCCAACACACCGAAGAAAAAAATAATTTGTCCTTTCTTCATACAATTCCTCCAAAAAAATAATATATTAGGGAACTTCTAAAACTTCAGTCTTTAGAAGTTTTCCTTTTCAAAATGTATGTTTCGCAACCCGTAGGGTGAGAAACTACCGGGGCACCTGAAAAAACAACCCGTTTTTAGAGGAACCCCTTATTGCGCCATGCCGATACAGATAATCGTTTTCCCCCGGTCAGCTTTTTTGTTTTTCCGGCTGCCAGATAGCGTCTTGAGGCCCCAGAACCCACTTGTGCTCATCAACAAAAATCGGTGTCTTGGTGGCAGGCCCATAATGAGCGCCCTCTATATGGCGGATAACCCAGAGATACCACATGGCGTAACCCGGAGCGGTTACCTGCGGGTGTACCTCACCCTCCCGAATCAGAATAGTATCCTTGTCCCGGATGATATATGCCTTTTCTCCGATAGCGGTTAGTCCGAAACCTTGTTCCGGCAGGAAACGATAGTGATAAATTTCCGGCTGGGGATGGTGGTGAGGCGGATAGCTTGACCATTTCCCCGGAACCCCGATTACTTCGCCAATCACCAGATTTGATTCAGGACGGTTGGTATCGTCAAAGACGGTACGCACAATCCGGGTAGACGTTTCCCGCATGGTCCCTTCCCCCCGGAATTCACTCCGGCATTCTTTGGGGCTGAAAAGCCGCGCCGTGATGGGTTTGGGGTTATTCGTCGCGCAATAGTACCATTCGGCACCGTCTTTGCCGGCAATAATGGTTGCCTTCGTTTTTCGCGGGACCGAGAGGCACCAAGGGGAATAATCAAAAAGGTTAGGCCGAGAAACCTCTTTTTCGTTCCCATCCCAGCTTATTTTTGCCGATCCCTGGGACAGAAGCCATACTTGTTCGTCGGTCTCCGAATAGCTTTGCCAAGTATCCCCGCTTTGGAGACTCAGTACCCCGAACTCCATAAGCATATCCGCCGAAATACCGGTACGGGGAGAAAGGATAGTCAAACCGCGGTTAAAAGGCGGATTGTGATGAAATTGCATATCTATTCCTTCAAAATGTTCTGTCATATTGTCTGATGATAATCATTATACACTGCAAGAAACGGCTTGTCAAGCCTTTTTTTAATTTTTTTTTCACCTTTTTTATAAATTTTTTCAAAAAACAAAGGTTTTGCTTCATTATTTTCCCATTAAAAGATTCGGCACCGTCAGAGACAGGGCGGGCCAAAAGGTAAGCAATAACAGCACCACTATCATGCTGCAATAGAAAGGGATGCACGCGATCGAAGCCTTTTCTATTTTTACCTTTCCTATGGAACAACCCGCAAACAGCGCGGTACCCACCGGAGGGGTGCAGAGGCCGATGGCCAGATTAAAGACCAGCATCGCGCCAAAGTGAACGGGGTCCATTCCCAATTTTGTTACCAGCACCGGCATCAATATCGGGGTCAGGATGAGAAGAAGGGGCCCCATATCCATGATAGCGCCCAGCACCAGGCACATCACATTGACGAGGAGCAGGATAACGATCTTATTCTCCGAAAGGCCGAGGAGCGTATTGGTTATCAGGGCGGGAATCCGCAGATACGCCAGCATCCAGCCGAACATTGAGGCGGTAGCGATTAAGGCCATCACCATTGCGATTGTTCGCAGGGACTTTCGCAGTATGGGGACAATCTCTTTGAGCGGTATCTCGCGGTATACAAAGAAGGTGATAATAAAAGCATAGACCACCGCCACGGCAGCGGACTCGGTAGCGGTAAACCATCCGGTCAATACGCCGCCGACAATGATGATGCCGGTAAACAAGCCGAGGAAGGAATGGTAAAAACTCCGCCAGACTTCTTTCAGGCTGAAGGTGTCGCCTCTGGGGTAATTCCTCCTTACCGAAAGAATATAGCAGGTAACAAACAGGGCGAGGCCGAGCAACAGGCCGGGAACCAAGCCGGCCAAAAACAGCCTTCCCACTGAAACGCCTCCGGCGGCAAGAGAAAAAATTATCATATTGTGGCTTGGGGGGATCATGACCCCCTGGCAGGCTGAGGTAACGGTGATAGCCACTGAAAAGTCATCGTCATAGCCTGATTTTTTCATCATCGGTATCACTACCGCGCCGAGGGACGAAACATCGGCCACGGCGGAACCGGAGATTCCTCCGAAGAAGGTTGAGTCCAGGACATTGACATAGGAGAGTCCACCGGGGAAACGGCCTACCAGAGCGTTGGCAAAGGTAATGATTCTGTCGGATATGCCCCCTCTGCCCATGATTTCTCCGACGAGGATAAAGAACGGTATGGCTATCAGGTTGAATGACTGAATGCCGTTGATCATGCGCTGGAAAAGGGTCGCCACCGACATATTCAAATAGAGGGCCGTGATGACCGAGGAAATTCCCAGACAGAAGGTTACAGGAACCCGCAGTATAATGAGGAACGCAAAACTTCCCAAAAGTACCACGATGGCGGTGTTTAAATCAGGCATCGGTATTCTCCTTATCCATACCGGGATTCAACGCGGAAAGAATTTTCCGGTCAAGTTTGGTTGCCACAAGAAAACTGTTAAGAACCACCAGCACCCCCGAAACGGGAAGGATGATATAGAGAACCGAGGAAGGCCACTGGGTCGCGGGCATTGTCGTTCTGCTTACCACCCCCATGATCCGCGTTCCGTAACGGACCATAAAAGCACCGAAGATGCCTACGATGAGATAACCAAAGCGAACCAGCCGGTCAAGGGCTTTTTCCGAAAGCTTCATGGTAAAAATTTCTATAGACATGTGTACGTGTTCCACTACCCCGACGGCCAGGCCGATAAAGCTAAACCAAACCATCAAAAGCGTTGGGATTTCGTCGCCCCAGGAAATACCCCGGTTGAACAGGTTCCGCATGACCACATTGGCGAATACGACCAGTACCATAATCGCCATAAAAAGAGCGGCAAAATTTTCAAGAATTTTTGAAAATACAAGGTATACTTTTTTCAGTACATTCATACTCGCTCCTTGGAACAGAGCGGAACCGGTTTAACGGTTCCGCTTTGTCTGTCGCTCTATTGTGCCAGAGCCTGAACCCGCCTCACTATCTCCTGCTGTTCGCTGTTAAGCAGGGTGCTATAAACGGGTGCTACCGCCGCCTGGAACTGGGCAAGCTCGTCCGGGGTAAGGCGCGTCAGGATGCGGCCCCGTTGCAGGGCGATTTGCGCGTTCTTTTCCTCCGAGGCTTCCCATTCGTTTCTGTGCCAAATGGAAGCTTCCTGGGCGGCGTCAAGGATGATTTGCTGATCCGCCGGGCTGAGTTTGTCCCACAGGGTCTTGGAAGCCAGAATCATGTCGGGCATAAAGGAGTGATTGTCATAGGTCCAATATTGGGCGACTTCATCAAAGGACATTTCTATGTACGAAGTCATATTGTTTTCCGCGCCGTCACAAACTGAGGTCTGAATCGCCGAATAGGTGTCGTTAAACGGCAGGGGGACGGGGACGCCGCCGAGGGCTTCCATCAGGCTGATCATGACCTGGGACTCTGACACCCGGATGCGGAGGCCCTTGATGTCCGCCGGGCTATGGATTTCCCGCTTGTTGTTGAAGAAATTCCGGGAACCGGGATGGATGTACTCGATCCCCACCAGATTGTTTTGCTTAAAAGTCTCAAAGACTTCTTTGCCGATCTCGCCATCCAGAGCCTTGAACAGATGATCCACATTTTCGTATTCATAGGGCATCTGCAAAGCGTTCATCAGAGGGGCAAATTCAGCGGAAGCCCCGGAAGAAACCCGGGTAAAATCAAGACCTCCCAACTGGCATTGCTGGATGGTGGACCGCTCGTCGCCCAACTGTCCGGCAAAAAAGGTTTGGATCTCGATACGGCCGTTTGTTTTTTCCTTGACCGTATCCGCGAAACGCTGGCATGCCTGACTGGTAACATGCTCAGGATTGTGACTGTTGGCGATCCTCAGCACCAGCTTTTGTTCCGAACCGGCCGCCGCAGATCCCTCTCCTGATCCACTTTTGCTTTTGTTGCAGCCCGCCGCAAGCACTGCGGCCAGTATGCAAACCACCGCCCCAAAAAGAAAATTCTTCTTGTCCATTTGTCTCTCCTCTGGCTTTTCGCCATGTTCAGTTGTATTACGGGTTTTACCCTATCAGAGTTTTGTTTGAGTTGTACCATGCGTTTGTTCATCACATTGTCTGATGATACTATTATAGGTCATAAAAAACGGCTTGTCAAGTCTTTTTTTTCATTTTCTTTATCTTTTTTGCAAATTTTTTCAAAAACGAAGGTTTTGCTTCATTGTCAGACGTTACTAAATCCGGTATACTATAACTATGGATCAAGTAATGGTGGATCATTTCATCAACAGTTCCGGGCAGCAAGAGGGAGACGAGCGGATTTACCAGAAGACCGTGGTCGTCCAGGCAATGGAAAAGATACGCATTCTTCTTACGTCGGGAAAATACCGGCCGGGGGATAAAATTCCCACCGAGCATGAGTTAATTGAACGTTTCGGTATAGGCCGCTCTTCTATCCGGGAAGCCCTCAAGATTTTTCAGCATCTGGGGATACTCAAATCCCAGGCATCAAAGGGAACCATTCTCTGTGATAAATCCCGGTTGTCGAGCGAAGCAATAACCTGGTCCATATTTTTGAGTTCCCAAGATCTCAAAGAAATCGTCCACCTCCGCCAAGTTTTGGAGGAAGCGGCCTTTCATTATGCCCTGAACTCCTGCTTGCAGGATGCAGAAAAATTCCAGACCCTGATCAACAGACTTGAGGCAGAGGTCGGAAACATGAGAACTGCTGTCAAGGAATCTTCCATAGAGAAACTGACCCAAGCGGACTATGCGTTCCATGCGATTTTCTTCCAAGAAGGAGAAAACAGGCTCTTTCAGGATATTTACCGGACTCTCTATGCTTTTACGATGGAGGAAATCAAAAAAAGCTATGAAGCCATCGAGGATCTGGACGAGGTGCCCCTAGATCATCAGGAAATGATAGACGCCGTTAAAACCGAGGATATTGAAACCGCAATCGCCCGGCATCATGCCCATTTTCCGAGGATTATGGGGCTGTTGAAAATTAATCCCTAAGAGCCTGTTCAAAATCTCAGCAAAAGGGGGAACGGCAACAAGTTGCCGCGTCTCCCACTGTCAACAACTTAAGCAAAAAGAAAAGAAAGATCTGCGGATTGTGCCTGATGGCGGCGCGGATTAACACGGATCGAGCGGGGTATAATCCGTGAAAATCCGCGTCAATCCGCGGACAAAATTCTTAAGTTGTTGACAGTGGGGTGAATGCCACCTCGGTGGCACCAACACCTCCGGGCGGCTGTACCGCCGTTATGAGGGCGGCACTGCCCTTCGTGATAGTCATCGAACGGCGGTAATGCCGCCCTCCGTTGTTGCTCACCCGGCTAATAGCATGCCGCACGAAGGCGGCAGTTTTTATGACACGTGTCGTTGGCGCGAGGGCATTTTAGTAAGCCCCACGGCCTTCCGGCAATCGTGCCGTTTGGTTTGGCGGGACGGAGCCTGTCCCCGTTCCGCCTGTTTTCCCGCCCGTCATGACAAGCGGGCTTTCCGTCATTGCGAGCGAAGCGCGGCAATCCAGGGCGTTATGCCCTTTCTGGATTGCTTCGTCGCTCCGCTCCTCGCAATGACGAGCCCGAAGGCGGGACGGAGCCTGTCCCCGTCCCGCCTTTGCCCGGCTTTAGGCAAACTTGTTTGCCCGTGCGCCGGGCCGCACATTCCGCTTAGTCGGTGCCGATAAAGGTGATGGCAGTCCCAGTTCCCGCGACCAGTTTCCCGGCGGCGGCGTTCCCCGCAGCATCTGCGCCCGCAGCAGCACTAACATTACTGGTACCGTTAAAGGCCAGTTTCAGCGTGCCCAGAACGATAAAACCCGAAGAGGAAACGTCGGTCCCGGTGCTATCGGTGGTAACGGTCCAAGTAGTGGTGGCATTCGCTACCAACGCCTTGGTTGCGGTACCCGGGGTGGCTGCTGCGCCGACCTTCATCTTGGTGGCCGTTTGGGTCGCTTCGCCGAACGCGCCCGTAGCGTCTTTGACGTCAATCGCTCCGTCCGCCTTCAGGACAACACTGGTCGCCGCCGCTGTAAGGAGTACTTTGCCGTTCCCTGCGATTTCCAGCGTGCCGCTCACCGTAAGGACGCCGCCAACGGTCAGCGTCGCGCCCGTGGCAACGGTCAGTGTCGCGCCTGCGGGAACCGTAACGCCTCCGAGTGTCGCGTCTTTGCCGATGCTAAACGTGTCCCCGGATTTACCGAGGTTGGCAGCGGTCGCCGCCCCGGCGCTCACCGCCGCGTGGTTGCCCAGCGTAAGCGTCCCAAGCCCGTCCGTGGCCTCGAAGGTTACGTCGGTTGCGGTGGCTGCCGCGAGGGTCGCGGTCCCATAGTCGCCTACGCTCAGCGTCTCAAGCGCGGCGTAAGTCGGCGCGGTCGCGGCAACGGCGTTAAACGTCGCGGCCGCCCCCACGCTCAGCGTGGCAAGGGCGTCAAACGTAGCGTCGGCGTCCACCGTAACCGTGGAACCGGCGCCGACGGTGATTTCCGTTACCAGCGCATAGGTGGCAGCGTCTGCATCCCCGGAAGTGAATGTCGCGCCTTTCCCCACCGTGATTTTGGTAAGCGCCGCAGTGGAAAACCCGGTGCTGTCTGTGATGAACTTGCCGCCGTCCCCGACCGCGATCTCCGTTATCGCCGCGCCGGTGAAGTCATCGCCGTCGGTTTGGAGAATGCCGTTCACCGTGAGCTTGTGATCGCTGCCGGCATCCGTTATCGCGCCTTTCACTGTGATATCCGCGAGCGCAGGGATAGTGCCGGGCAGCGCCGCAGTCGCGGTTGTCGTCGCAAGAATCCCCCGGGTCGCGGTGGCCAGGGCCGTAAGCACGCTGACGGGGAAATCGGTGTCGCCGTCAATACTAAGGTGCCCCGACCCCGCCGCCGACCACGCCTGCGCGAGGGTGAACTTGTCGGCTTCCGTCTCCGACACGTCCGCTGTTTTCAGCCCCAGCAAACCGTCCTTAAGCACCCGCACCTTGCCCGTGTCGCCGATAACCGTCGCGGACCCCGGCGTTATCACCCCTGAAGACTCAGTGTAACTCGTCACCTCGGTCGCCGCCGTGCCGTAGGCAAGCATCGCGTTCCGCGCAACCTCCACCGTCCCGTTGACCAGCAACTTCTTCCCGTCCCCAGCGGTCGTCAAACTTTTGACAACAACCACCTTCGCGCCCGACGCGACCGCGAGGTTCGCGCCAAGCGTAAGCGCGTTGCCGTTCAGGTACACCGTCTTCCCCGAAGGGATAGTCAGTGCCGCCGTCGGCGCGGTACTGGTGTAGTCGATGACCGACACCCCGCTGTTAGCCGCAAGCAAGCCGCGCAGGGCAGCCTCGCTGTCGGCACGAACCGCATTGTCCGGCACAACCGGTACCTGATCCCCCGGCACCGTCACGGTAACGGTCTCCGTCTCGGCCTCCGTCGGGCATCCGGTCAAGAATAATGACGCGCCCAAAAGGACGGTCAAGCC
>JAISZQ010000365.1 GCA_031269165.1 Spirochaetaceae bacterium | reverse complement strand
CGCTTTTTTTCGCAAAAAATAGTGCAAAAACCCCGATAAATAAGCCGTTTTTAGTATTTTGATTAGGTTAAAATAAGTATTTTCGTGTATTATTTCCTATTTTTTGCTAAGTCCCACAGGCTCCTAGGGGGAACGTCCTCCGTCTGGATTGCTTCGTCGGCAAGCCTCCTCGCAATGACGGTGGCCCGCCGTCCGCCTTCCCTTACGTCCCCTGTGTCTAGGCTAGTCGGGGGTCGCCGGCTAATCTCGTGTCTCGATATGAGCAGTATCGCGCCTGGGGTATAATCCATGAAAATCCATCTGGCGCGCTATCTGGCGCAATCCGCAGATAACTATCCTTACGTTGTTGACAGGGGAAGCCTTCCCCCTCCTATCTTTCAAGGGGGTTTGAAAAGGCTCTTAAGGAGAACGACTATAGCGCACGGTCAATTGTTTTGGAACAGGCTCAATGAACAGCCGCCGCTTACTATGCCGCACTTCCAATGCCACACCGGCACGGAGAGGGACGAGGCGAACGGGTTTATCCGGTCAAAGTCGGGCAACCAGGCGTCGTCTTGTATCGGTTCCTGCACAAAGCCTTCGTCAATGCCGAATTCGTCAAGCATCTCAAGAACGGCGGCGTTTTCCCTTTTGCTAAGATAACCGGCCGGAATCGGCGTGGTTTCGTCCCGCGCCACCGGAGTATACTGGGTCATCAGCGAAAGCAGGGCGCGGCTACGGGCGTTCTCGGCAAACCAGCGCAACACGTCCCGTGTCGATGCAAGCTCGCCGGGCAGCACGAGGTGGCGGATCATCACGCCCCGGAGCAGGGCGCTTTTAAACGGGGTCCCCTGCCATTCAAGCGGCGCGTTGTCCATCATAAACCGGATGGCCTTTACCGCTGTGTCCGGGTAGTCGGGCGCGGTGAGGTACCGCCGGGCAACACCCTCGTCCAGCGTCTTCAAGTCGGGAAGCCACACGTCAACGAGACGGTGTGTCCGCCCGTCGTCCAGCAGTTTAAGCGCATCCGTTGTCTCGTAAGCGGAAGAATTCCACAGCACGGGAAGGATAAGCCCGGCCTCCCGCGCCGCTTGCAACCCCTCCGCGATCGCCTGAATCGCGTGACTCCCGGTAACGATGTTGATGTTCGCCGCGCCCCGCCGTTGTAATGCTATGCAGATCCCGGCAAATTCCGCAACCGTTACCGCCCGTCCCATGCCTTTCCGGGAAATCTGAACGTTCTGGCAGAAATGGCACCCCACGCTACATCCGGTCACAAAAATCGTCCCCGACCCCTTATCGCCCGTAAGCGGCGGCTCCTCCCCCGAATGGAGCGAGGCCGACGCGATACGCAATACCGCCGTTTCGCCGCAGAACCCGCATTCTCCCGCCGTCCGGTCAACGAGGCAAACGCGGGGACAAAGGCGGCACGCCGCATAAAAGTCTGTCATACTCATGTCGCGCCGATTTGCGCCCTTTCTCCCGACATTCCGTTTCAAACCGTATAACGATACACCAAGAGTGTCAACAGAGCGCGTTGTCCAAACGGCAATGCCGATTTCACATGAGATAAACCTTTATAATGGGGCTGTTTCAAAACTGCACGTTTTTTGCGTTTTTTTTGCGATTTTCCCTGTTTGATTAAAGCAGGGCGGCTCCCAACCGCATATATATAGGCGGAGGCTTTTATGCGGTTACCAAGAGAATTAGCAAAAGATGTCTGGTACGAGGTTTGTACCGGGATTAACATCAGCGAGCCCTTGTTCCCGATGGAGTGGACGGCGGCGCTTTTCTGCCGGGTGCTTGTCGAAACGAAGGGACGCTTTCGTTTCGAGATGCGCGGGTTTAAAATCGAGGGTTGTACGTTCTCGTTTTACATCAAGCCCGAAGACGGGTTCAAACTGCCGAAGATTATGCAGTGGCTGAAGCAGACGTTCTCGGTGCGGTTCAACTTCCGCACGGGACGGACGGGACACGTGTGGGGGGACCGGTACTGGTCGGAGATTCTGGCGGGGGAGCCGCCTGAGTGGGCGAAAGAAGTTGACTGGGACGCGGTCGAGGCGGAGGCAAACAAGCCGATACCGGCGGGCATGACCTACAAGTTATCTTGGGGCAGCCCCCGCCAGGCCGGATTGGGCTCGGAAACGCCTTTTTCGCCCCAATTCACGTTTTCGTCCGTGTTTCCGCCCGGCTAACCGCCCCGCTTCACGGCAAAAAAGGGGTTACAGACAGCCTCGATTCTCTGGCCAAAGACAGCCGCAAGGGGGAGGTCTGTCCGCGCCGCCGGGGAAAAGGCGAAAAAGAAGCGAATTTCAGGCCGTTTCCGGTGTGCCGGGGCGGAAAAGCACGGATAAATGCGGCACACGGCGAGGAAAAACGGAAAAAAAGGCGTTGGAGAGACGGGTTTCGTGCAAATGTTGCGGCCGAAGGCTGTCCCCGCCCGCTTGGGGCAGCCCCCACCAGGCTGGATTGGGCTCGAAAACGCCTTTTTCGCCCGAATTTACTTTGTTTCAATCATTTTCAATTCCCCCCGAAGGGGGGTTATCCCTTCAATAAGAACGTATGGTCATCGCCAGGACGCCGGCGATGCGCGCGTCTGTCGTGTAAATCGGGTTGTATACGGGGTTTTCTGGTTGCAATTTGATGCGGGAATGTTCGCGGAAGAAGCGTTTCAACGTAACCGCCTCATCAATGACTACCACGACAATCTCGCCGTTGTCCGCATAGTCTTTCTTTTCGATCAACGCCAAGTCGCCGGGCAGAATACCCGCGCCGATCATAGATTCCCCGCGCACCCGCATCGCAAAATACTCGGAACCTCGCTTCAGCATCGATTCGGCAAGGCGCAGATAGTCCTCAATATTTTCTTCCGACATAATCGGCAACCCTGCGGCAACGGTACCGACAATCGGAACGTCCACAAAATCGGGCGGACAATCTCGGCCATTTTTTATGACCTCTATTGAACGCGACGAATGCCCTTTTATCCGCACCGCGTTTTTTTCCACCAATTTCAGAACACGGTCGTGCGCCGCTTTCGGCGAAATTGCAAACCGAGCCGCAATCTCCCGGTTTGTTGGCGGATACCCGTGCGCCACCTGAAACTCCGCCACAAAACGCAGAACCGCCTCCTGCTTTTCCGTTAATTCTTTCATCCCCTCCCCCCAAAATACTTGTTATATGGAATGGTACTGCGCCGTGATACTACAAAAGACCAGTTTTGCGCAGTTTGATGTGCAGATTGCTCGGAAACATCCCGATCTCTTCGGCGGTTTTCGTCAAAGCGCCGCCATTTTTTGCCAAGTGATACTCCAGATACTGCCTTTCAAAGGCGGCCTTCGCCTCACCATAACTCTTTTCAAATATAGCATATTCGGCGGTTTTTTGTCTAGCGCCTTCCCCGTTTTGCCCGGCCATCTCGGATACGGAACGCAACACGTTGAGGTCGATGAGCGCTGTGTCCCCGTGATCCGGCAAAAAAAGCGCGATCCGCTCGGCGATGTTCTTGAGTTCGCGAACATTACCGCTCCATTCCCTTTCAACGAGCATCTGTTCCGCCTCGTTACTCAGTACAACGCCGGACGGGACGGCTTCGCTTAAAAAATATTTCAAAATGGGGATAATGTCTTCCTTTCTCTCGCGCAGGGCGGGAACGCGAATCGGTATCACGTTGAGACGGAAAAAGAGATCTTCGCGGAAACGCTGATTTTTACATTCCAGCGCAAGATCTTTGTTGGTCGCGGAGACGATGCGCACGTCAACGCCAATCGTCCGCTCTCCACCGAGCCGCTCGATTTTCTGTTCCTGAATGACCCGTAGCACCTTCGCCTGGGCGGAAAGCGACATATCGGCGATTTCGTCAAGAAAAAGCGTACCGCCGTTTGCCAGCTCAAAGCGGCCTCTCCGCAGGGAAGAAGCGTCGGTAAACGCGCCTTTTTCATGGCCGAACAGTTCGCTCTCGATGAGCGTGTCGGGAATTGCCGCGCAGTTTACCGCAATGAACGGCCCGTCTTTGCGTTTTGACGCCCGGTGTATCGCGCGCGCGACAAGCTCCTTCCCGGTGCCGTTTTCCCCGGTGATCAAAATCCGGGTGTCCGTTCCCGCCGCGTGGTCCAGCACGTCCTTCACTTTTTGTATCGCCGGGCTTTCGCCGACGATGCGCTCCTCACGTTTCCGCTGCTTTTTCAGCATAACGTTTTCTGCCCGGAGCCGGGACATATTTTGCGCGTTCCGCAACGCGACCAGCGCTTTCTCAATCGACAAGGGCTTTTCGAGAAAGTCAAACGCCCCGGCCTTTATCGTCCGCACCGCGATATTGATGTTCGCGCGTCCCGACATCATGATGACTTCAACATCGGGAAACGTCGTTTTTATCTTTTCGAGCGCCTCTATCCCGCCCATCACCGGCAACGTCACTTCGAGAAACACGACGGCGACTGGTTTCTCTTCGAGGAGTTTTATGCCGATTGCCGCATCCCCGGCAACAAAGACCGCGACCCCTTCGTCTTCAAAGACCGTCGTAAGAGTATCGCAAACGTCTTTTTCGTTGTCGATGATGAGAACCGCCGTGTTTTTCTTCATAATTCATTATCCATGATTAGAGGCTGCCTTGCTAGTAGTTTGATTATGGAGCCTGTTCCAAAACCCACGGGAGGGAGGTCTCCGCCGTGATTCGGTCGCGGGCTTTGCCCGCTTCTGGAGTTTCGGGCGGGGCGGGCAAACACGTTGGCCTACGCCCCGCTTGTTCCGAAACTCCACGACTGAAAGTTGAGACGGGGGCGTTACGGGGGTGGTAAACCCCCGTAGAGGGGGATAGCGGAGGCCCGCAGGGCCGGAGCGAAGGGGGAGACTTCCCCCTGTCAACAACTTAAGAATTTTGGTCCGCGAATGGCGCGAATAAATACGAATAATACATACCCAGCAGTGCGTATTCGCGTACATTCGCGGACAAA
>JAISZQ010000257.1 GCA_031269165.1 Spirochaetaceae bacterium | reverse complement strand
TGTCATTGCGAGCCGCAAAGCGGCGAAGCAATCCAGCCGGGGAGGGCATTCACACTGGATTGCTTCGCTCCGCTCGCAATGACGGGCGGATTAAATCCGTGAAAATCCGCGTCAATCCGCGGACAAAATTCTTAAGTTGTTGACAGTGGAAGGCTTTCCCCCCCCCCCTTGCTGGTTTTTTGAACAGACTCTAATGGAGACACATTAAGGACACACTTCTTAAAACCCACATTTTTGCAGTCTTGAGGCAACGCGCTCACTTGATTTTGTTTTCGAATCATCGTATCATAAACCATCATGGATTTTAGCCGTCCTTTCCGGGTGGAATGCCGGGAGTTATGCGGGTTGTTCTCTGGAAGAAATAAGGGATGAGCGGGCATTACATTCTGGGAATCGACCAAAGCACAGCCGGGACAAAGGCGCTTGTGTTTAACGGCGAAGGTGTTATTGTCTCGCGGCGGGACAAGCCTCACGAACAGAAGGTTTCGGATCGAGGCTGGGTGTCGCATGACCCGGAGGAAATCTACCGGAATACGCTGGAGGTCTGCGCTGACGCGGTTCGGGCTGCGGGGATAGACGCGGCGGTAATCGCGGGTATCGGCATTTCCAACCAGCGGGAGACAGCCCTGGTCTGGGAGCGGAAGAGCGGTCGCCCGGTGTACGACGCGGTGGTGTGGCAGTGCGCCCGGGGCGAGGCGCTCTGCAAAGCCATCGCCGGGGACGACGCGGGCGCGGAGGAGAACATCAGGCGGCGCACAGGACTGCGGCTTTCGCCCTACTTTTCCGCCGCAAAGATAGCGTGGATACTCGAACACGCGGGCAGGAAAGGCGATAAGAGTCTTTGCGCCGGTACAATGGATAGCTGGCTTATTTACAAACTTACCGGCAGTTTCAAAACCGATTATTCCAACGCTTCCCGGACTCAGTTATTCAATAGCAATAGTCTCCAATGGGATGATGAACTCTGCCGTCTCTTCAGCATAGACCGGGAAACCCTGGCGGAAGTGTGCGACAGCAACTCCGTCTTTGGCGAGACCGACCTTGAGGGACTGCTTCCCAAACCCGCGCCGGTTCACGCGGCAATGGGTGATTCCCACGCGGCGCTCTTCGGTCAGGGCTGCCTCGAAAAGGGCATGGGCAAGGTAACCTATGGCACAGGCTCCTCGGTGATGATCAATTCGGGAGAGACACCGGAGTTTTGCCGGGATATCTCAACTTCCCTTGCATGGGGCATAAACGGCAAAGTTGATTATGTGCTTGAGGGGAACATCAACTATTCGGGCGCGGTGATTAAGTGGCTTATTGAAGACTTAGGGCTTATCGGTTCAGCGCGGGAAGCCGCTTCCCTTGCCGCAGGCGCACACAGGGATGATACGACCTACCTTGTGCCGGCGTTCTCCGGTCTTGGCGCGCCGCATTGGAAGGCGGACGCGAAGGCAAGCCTTACCGGAATGACCCGCGCCACTGGCAAAGCCGAAATCGTCAAAGCCGCGGAGGAGAGCATCGCCTACCAGATTGCTGACGTGGTGAACACGGCGCGTGAAGAAGCGGGAATAGAGTTGCTGACACTCCGCGCTGATGGTGGCGCCACTCGCGACGAGTACCTCATGCAGTTCCAGAGCGACATTCTGAATCTGCCCCTTGAGGTAAGCGAGAACGAGGAACTTTCCGCCATAGGCGCCGCGTGGATGGCGGGAATGGCTTTGGGGCTTTACCCGCCCGCCCTGCCCGACACGATGAAGCGCCGCCGCTACATTCCCGCTATGGATGCGCACGAGCGGGAACGCCGTCTCTCCGGCTGGCGCGAGGCAGTGGCGAAGGCGCTTTGCTGAAGAGCGGGCGGCGGCTCCTCAGCCGCTAAGAGCCTGTTCAAAAACCCCGCAGGATGTCCGCCTCCGCTGTGATTCGGGGGCGTTACGGGGGTGGCAAACCCCCGTAGAGGGGGTAGCGTAGGGCGCAAGACCGGAGCGAGGGGGAGACGCGGCAACCTGTTGCCGTTCCCCCTTTTTGCTGAGATTCTGAACAGGCTCTAAGGTAACACGGCTTGCACATCGCAGACAGCCATGTTAGACTTGTCCATGCTCATCCATAAAAACGAACTCCTTTTCGCTTCCCTGCACAACCAGCATCTTCTCAAAAAAGCGCCCTGTAAAAAAGTCGTCTCAGACCTCTGCGGTTTGCAGTCTCAGTTTGCCAATAACCCGAAATACGCCCTGCGGATTCGGGGGAGCGATTTTGACGAAAAACACTGGAAGGAAGGGCTGGTAAAAACCTGGACGCTCCGGGGAACCCTTCACGTGATATTGGAAAAGGAACTGGGACTGTTCCTTTCCGCACAGGGCTTGCCGGAAGAGTGGCATAACGCCTGGGGACTGGAAGCCGGTCGCCTGCGCTATTGGGTGGATTTCATAATGGAACAAATCAGCGAGGGAGTCTGTCGGCGGGAAGCCATCAAGGAACAGTGCCGTGAAAAAGGCATAAGCGCGGAGGAAGAAGGAAAGGTGTTTCACGGCTGGGGTGGCGTTCTGTACGAGATGAGCCGGCGCGGACTTATCGCCTATCAATGCGGCACGGCGAAGGAATTCGTACCCTGCGAGAACATTCAATGGCTGGAGTCGGACGAGGCGCGCGCTATTCTGTTGCGCCGTTATTTTCAGGCTTTCGGTCCCGCGTCTATTGAGGACTGTGTGTACTTTACCGGCTACAAACGGCGGGATATCAGCGCCCTTATGAGCCGGTTTGAAATAAGCTCGCAAAGCGTTTCGCTTGAGGGAAAAGACTATTTTTACATAGGAACACTTCCCTCTGCGGGAGATATTCCCCCTTGCGTATACCTTGCCGGGTTTGACCAGCTTGTTATGGGCTACAGAGACCGTTCCCGCATAATGGAAGAACAGTTTAAGCCAGCGGTAACCACTAATTCCGGCATTGTGCATCCCACGATTTTGCTGAAAGGACGCCTACAAGCCAAATGGAAAAAAGACGGCAAAAGGCTCGTCATCACTCCCTTTACTGCCCTTTCATCAGGGGACAAACAGATGATTTCAGAAACCGGTGAGAATCTTTTTGCCGGAGAGATACAGGAGATTTCTTTTCAACGTGAGTTCGACGGCATCCCGCGTTGAGGCGCGATGCTGTGGCGGCCGTGTTACGATACGGTTCAACGCCTCAGTAACGTCTGGGGGTCCGCCGCCTTGCCGTTCTGCCTGAGTTCAAAGTGCAGATGCGGGCCGGTTGATTGTCCGGTCGAGCCGACTTTGCCGAGGGTCTTTCCCTTCTCGATTTTCTCGCCCTGTTTGACGAGGACCGCCGAGAGATGGCCGTAGAGACTCGTCCAGAGAGCGTCATGCCGGACGATGACAAATGTGCCGTAGACCGCGTTTTCCCCACATTCGGCGACCACGCCTTCCCCGGCGGCATACACGTCTGTGCCCATAGGCGCGGCGAGATCGAGCCCACCGTGAAACCGGACCGCGCCTGAGATGGGGCTCACCCGCGAGCCGAAACGCGAGGTAACGGTGTAACTGCGTAACGGAAACTGAAACCGGCCCCCGGACAAGAAAAACGACCGCTCGGTAGGGGAAAAGTCATCGCCGGGAAAGAAGAGGTATTGCGTACCGGCAACGGTGATGGTAACGCCGTCTTCCGCATTTCGCGCTGAGAACAAAAGGCGTTCCATGTCGGAGGCGGGATCATGCGGGACAAAAATGCCGGAAACCGTGGGCAACAACATCGTCCGCTCGCCGATACCGTCGTCGTGAACAATGTGGTTCAGGGTGGCGATGCTCGCCTGGGTAACGTTACACCGGGCGGCAATTCCCCGCACGGTATCGTCAACGACATCGTCCTCGCGGGTCGTGTAGGCGTAAATGGAAAGACGCTCGGCCCAATCCGCCGGAGAAAGCCTCTGCCCCGGCCGGTTACCCGCTGTCGAGGTAAAGACGCGGCGGCCTTCACGGACATCATCCCCATACTGCCTGAATACAACATCACCCGCTCCCAAACGCTTGATCACGGGAAAAGAAACGGGAGACTGGGCAGAAACCGCGATGGCCGCCCCGAGCAGAAAGGAAACAAGAAACGCGCCCGCAAGCGCACTGCCTGCGGGCGCCACACTTCCTGCCGACGATGTTATGCCGCTAGAATGGCCGAAGACGGACACTCCGACTCGCAGGCGCCGCAATCGACACACTTATCCGCATCGATTACACGGCGTTCGTCCTTCTCGCTTATCGCTTCGTTTGGACACGCATCCTCACAGGCCCCGCAATTCACACACTCGTCAGTAATTTTGTACGCCATTTCAATCCTCCAAAAAAATATGTATTTTAAGTTTATCGCCTGTCGCGCCGCTTGTCAATACCTCGCGCGCGCCCCGCCCCTGCGGGGAATGGATAATGATAAATGGAAAATGGAAAATGATAGGATAGGAGGGGAACGCCCAGCGTTCAAAACACGACATTTTCCATTATCAATTCTCCATTATCCATTCGCGCACCGCGCGCCCCGCCTGCCATTGCGAGCGGGCCGCTCGTTAGAGCGGGCGAAGCAATCCAGCGTGAGAGGCTTCTTTGTCTAGATTGCTTCGTCGCTCCGCTTCTCGCAATGACGGCCTCGCCACGCCGCGCTAGGACGATCTTCACGACGCCATTTTCCATTATCAATTCTCCATTATCCATTCGCGCACCACGCGCGCTATTTTCCTTCCCGGTCGCGGTATTCTTTGCAGGTGTAACCGGATATTTCCCGGAATACCTTGCTGAAATAGTAGGGGTTTGAAAAGCCGACCCGTTCCGCGACTTGGTATATTTTGAGGCTTGTACCAAGAAGCAAGTGCTTGGCTTTTTCAATCCGGTATTGCGTAAGGGCGGCGTTGAAATTAACGCCGGTTTCCTGCTTGAACATAAACGAAAGATAACTCTGGCTCACCTCGGCGTATTTTGCCGCTTCGGACAAGCCGATGTTGTGTTCAAAGTTTTCTTCAATATAATCAATACATTTTTTCACGATATGGGAATAACCCGCCTTGCCGTTTTGCTTGGCGGAAAGGAGCGATAAAAACAATTCATAGATATAGATTTCGGTATCGTCGATAAAAGGCATATCGAAGAACGCGTCGTGTTTGAATTTGTTTTCGTTTAACGACGCTTCTTCCTCCAGTTGATATTTTTCATGGATCAGTTTCCCGACCGAAAGAAAATCACCAAAAGCGCTGTCTACTGCGGCGTAATCCTTGCTTTTGCGAAGCCCGTGGAATATTTGCCGGATATATTCAAGCATAGCGTCTTTTTGGTTGGCGTCGATCAACGCGACAAGTTTTGTATAACTCACGAGACCGCGTTTCTGAGATCCCCCGGCCATATCGCCGCTGAAAACGCCCACAAACAGTTTCCGGGAAAAATAACAGTCAACACGGGCTTTGTGGGCTTCCCGCAAAAGCCTCCACCAATCCTCCCTTTTTCCCGGAGCGCTTATGCCGATAAAAAGATTCACGCCGTAATAGCGGCGGATCGTTTTGACAATCCGCAAACACGGGTTATAGGTCTTTTCGTGAAGGAACACGCCTGTATCGGCGTCTTTCGGAATTGCCATAGTCACAACCGCCGCAAACTGGTAATGATCATCATAATAGCGGCCTTTCCCCGTCACTTTTTCAAAAGCGTCTTCAAAGAGAACCTTCAAGGTTTTGGGAAATTTTTCCTTCGCCTCGTCGAGAAGCGCGGTACTCCTGCACGAAACGCTGAGCACGACCCACTCATTCGTTCCCGGGGGCGGGGCATACACGGCTTTTCCCGCGTCTTCTTTTTCGTTTGTCAAATGCCTCGAAAACGAAGGCAGCATCTCTTCGTTGATAAACGCCTCCAGATACTTTTCCCCCTTCTGTTCCGCCATAGGCGAAAGGGCGGAAACGGGAGAAACGTCCGCATCAAGATGCAGGGATTTGAGCACGTTTTCCAGATTGGTCTTTGTCAGTTCCGATTTCAGAATGTAGCGGAACGCGCCCAGTTTTACCGCTTCCTGAGCATAAGAAAATTCATCGTAATGGCTTAAAATGATGATGCGGACTTTTTTGTCTGTCGCCCGTATCTTTCGGGTAAGCTCAAGCCCGTCCATGACCGGCATTTTGATGTCGGTTAAAATCACGTCAACCGGATTGTGCTGCAAAAAATCAAACGCCTCTTTGCCGTTAGCCGCTTCCCCCGCGACCGCATAGCCAAACCCGGCCCAGTCCACAATGGTCTTCAACCCCAAGCGAACGATATACTCATCATCGACGATTAAAATCTTTTGCATTTTCTTTATTAAAACGCCTCAACGTATAAGCGCGTTCTCGTATCTATTTTCCTTGCCATGAGGCGGCGATTCGTTCCCGTGCCATTGGTGCCAAATTCTGGATCGGTGCGGGTAAAGAGGCCGTCCCGTTTCCACGCTTCCTGTTCAGTCATGTTTGCCCGATTCAATACCCCTATCCTAGCACAAAAACAGACTTCTGTAAGCGTTCTTCGGTATCGATTGTCGTGGGATGGGTGCCGTTGAGCGGGCCTCTCGTTCTTCGGCATCGGTAATCGTACTGTTTGGCTGATAGTGATGGAAAGGGGAACCGTTGCGCGCTACGCGCGAATGGAAAATTGATAATGCATAATGAGCCTGTTCCAAAACTCGGTTAGTTTTGACAGGCTCATGTAGTTTCTCAGGCTAAAGCCTAGTTAAAGCATGGCTTTAGCCTTGCGAAACTACGTTTTTAAAGGTTGCTGTTCCAAA
>JAISZQ010000232.1 GCA_031269165.1 Spirochaetaceae bacterium | reverse complement strand
TCACCAGATCGTATATCTCCTCAATCTGGAGAGAAGCGTCGCTCTGTTTCCGGTCGAGTTCCGTCAAAAGGTGCCGCTCCGCCGCCGCCACCTCGGCAAATTCATATTGGGGCAACAATCCCCTTTCACGGGAAAGCAACTTTTCGAGTTCCGTTTCAAAATCTACCATGCAAACTCCACCATGTCTGTATCGTACCATCGAAAAACGATTTTGTCAAGAATCCTTCAGTTGTTGACCGGGGGTAGCGGAGGACGGCTCAAATTTTGGGTTTGGATCGGAGCGAGGGGGAAGGCGCGGCAACATGCCGCAGCAACTTGCCGTGGCAGTTTGCCAATGCAAATTGCCGATTCCCCTTTTTGCCGGGTTTTTGAACAGGCTCCTATCCCTTTGACAGCGATGCCAAATACTTTTGGAAATAACTGACTTTCTTTATCAGAATACGACCCATGCGAACCTCAATCCGTTTTTCTTTTGAGAAATCTTCCAAGGCGTTCCGTGTCTGTTTTTCGGTCAACCCCGAAAGACGGACAAGCAACTCCACATTCGCGTTGATCATCTGCTCTTCTCCCGTGCGGTTTTCAATAGGAATCTCCGACACAAGCTGAACAAATGTTTCCGCCAGCCTTTCGTGCGGATTCTGTTTTTTCAGCAGAAGATAGCGGCTTTTTGAGTCATACATACGGGTAATAAACAATTTGAGCAGACTCATCGCAAGTTCAGGCAACCCCATCATGAGACTTTGAAAGTTTTTGCTGTTAAATTCAAGGAGCACGCAATCCCCGTGGGCAATTGCCGTGGCCGAACGGGGCGACGATTCCAAAATTGCCATTTCCCCAAACATCTCCAACGGCTTCAAGATGGCAAGCGTTTTTTGCGTGTCCCCGTCCAGTTTGAGCAACTCAACCTGCCCGGACTGAATGAGGTAAAACGTGTCGCCCATCTCAAATTCGGAAAAAATCATTTGTCCGTTGCGGTAATTTTTCGCAAAACGGGCAAACGACCCTAAATTAAGTGCCATTATACGTGGTCCCCCATGCTGGAAAGGCGGTACTTGATCTCGGCCGCATGGCTGCCATTAGGATAACTCTGTAAATATTTGCCAAAAACATACTTGGCCTCCTCAAAATTCGTTTTGTAAAAATAATGAATGCCGATCTTATAAAGCCCTCCATCAGGCGGCATCGCTCCGTGTTCCCCTGCCTTACCGGCGGAATTGTTATTATCCCGCCTGATGCGGGATTGAAATTTGAGTGCCGACATCAACCGGCTGATTTTACGCAGTTGGCCCGAATATACCTTGAGCATCTGGATAATAATACGGGGATTTTTCAGGGCTACCGCTTCAAATTCAGGTACGGTAAACACAATCACCGTCGAGTCCCGTATCACGTTGGCCGTTTCTTCCCTCGGATATTTGCCGAGCGCGGATTTCACACCAAAAAATTCGCCTTGCTGAAGAACATCCCGCCGAACATTTCCGGTCTCAATATCGGTGTATATGAGATTGACCTGCCCGCTCTGCAAGATGTACACGTTTTCACTCGCGTCTCCCTCGATATAAACGGTCATTTCCGGCTTAAAATATATCAGCTTTGGCATTTGATCCCGCTCCTTTTCACATTTATTCGGTTGAGACCGCTCCAAAATGGTGGATTTTGGAACCGTCTCGCGCTACAATCAACATTTTCACCCTTGTTTCCCTAACAGAGAAAAAACCCTCCACCTATAACGCTAACACACTTTTATCGAATTATCAAGAGGGAGCGCACGGCAGCAGCAATGCCGATTTCAAAAGGAGAGAAGCCTTCCACGATCAACAGCTTAAGAATTTTTGTCCGCGGATTGACGCGGATTTTCACGGATTATACCCCGCTCGATCCGTGTTAATCCGCATCGCCATATGGCGCAATCCGCGGACCTTTCTTTTCTTTTTGCTGGGTTTTTGACTGTGCCTAACCATCAGGCTGGAATCAATGCGGCAAATGCGCTATGCTGGGGGTATGCATAACAGGGACAGACTTTTTGCGTTTATCGAGGGGTGCCGTGAGACGGTGATCGCGCTTCAGCGGGAGATGTGCGCGCGTCAGGCGGTGTCTCCTCTGTCGGGCGGCGAGGGGGAACTTGACAAGGCCCGCTACCTCGAAGACTTTCTGCGGGGAAAGGGGTTTGCCGACACGGCGGTCGCGCGGATTGACGCGCCGGCTCCTGACGCAAAGGGCGGGGTCCGGCCAAATGTGATCGCGACGGTTCCGGGGAAAAATGACGAGGCGCGGTTCTGGGTGATCTCCCACCTTGACGTGGTGCCGCCCGGCGATCCGGCCCTGTGGTCGGGGAGCCCGTGGGAACTTGCCGTGGATGGCGACGTGCTCACCGGGCGGGGGGTCGAGGATAACCAGCAGGGGATCTGTTCGTCCATCCTCGCGGCGCTGGCGTTTGTCGAGACGGGCATCGTGCCGGAACGGACGCTGAAGCTGCTCTTTGCCGCGGACGAGGAAAACGGCAGTGAGTTCGGGATCGGCTATCTTATGGAGCAGCATCCGGCGCTGTTCCGGCCGGGCGACATGGCCCTCATCCCCGATGCGGGGAACGCCGAGGGGAGCGAGATCGAGATTGCCGAGAAGAATCTCCTCTGGCTCAAGATCACAGTCGAGGGGAAACAGGCCCACGGATCGCGGCCCGATCTCGGCATAAACGCCCACCGCATTCAGGCGGAACTGGTGTGCGCGTTGCAGGGCCTCTCCGCGCGGTTCAGCGCGACAGACAGCCTCTTTGACCCGCCCTACTCGTCGTTTGAGCCGACCAAGATAGAGGCCAATGTCCCGAACATCAACACCATTCCCGGGAGCGGCACCTTTTACCTCGACTGCCGCGTGTTGCCCCGGTATCCGCTCAAAGAGGTGCTCCTCGCCGTGGGTAGTCTGCTTAAAGCCGCCGAAAAAAAGCACGGGGCGACGATTCGCTTCCATATAGAACAGATGCAGGAATCGCCCGCGACTCAGGCGGACAGTCCGCTCGTCAAACGCCTCTCCAAGAGCATTCACGGCGTCCTCGGCGTTACCCCGCACTGCATCGGCATCGGCGGCGGCACTGTCGCGGCGTATTTAAGGCGGGCCGGAATCGACAGCGCGGTCTGGTCGAAACTGAAGGGGAACGCCCACAAGGTGAACGAAAGCGCCCTCGTGTCAAATGTTCTTGCCGAAGCCAAAGTGATGGCGGACGTTTTGCTCGGAGCATGATAGAGAGAGATACATTGAGGGACGAGAACCGATGTACGATATAGAAGCGGTCTACGAAGCGTCCTCGGTTTCCCATGCCGTCGCGTTGTTGCAATCTCACCCCGGGGCGCGCGTCATTGCCGGGGGGAGCGACGTGCTGATTAAGGCGCGCGAGGGGCGGCTTGCCGGGGCGACATTGGTGAGTATTCACGGCGTGGACGAGTTGCGCGGGGTACGCGTGGCGGAGGACGGGGCGCTTCGTATCGGGGCGCTCACGAGTTTCTCCCACGTTGAGGCGGATCCGCTTATCAGGCGGCATATCGCGGTGCTGGGCGAGGCGGCGGGCACGGTGGGCGGGCCGCAGATCAGGAATATCGGTACCATCGGCGGGAATGTCTGTAACGGCGTAACCTCGGCGGATACGGCATCTACGCTGGTCGCGTACGAGGCGGTGATGGAGTATGCCGGGCCTCGCGGGACGCGCCTTGTGCCGATTGCCGAGCACTATGTCGCCGCCGGGAAAACGGCCCTTGCCCCCGACGAGATTCTTACCGCGATCATCATCCCCAAAGAGAGTTACGCGGAGACGGCGGGGCAGTATATCAAATACGCGATGCGGGAGGCGCTCGACATCGCGACGATCGGCTGTTCGGCAAACGTCCGGCTGTCGGCCGGGACGGGGGAGGGGCCGATTATCGAGCGGTTGCGCTTGGCCTACGGGGTGGCCGGGCCGGTGCCGATGCGGGCTTTCGGCGCGGAGGCGGCGGCAAACGGGAAGGCGGCGGACGCGGAGACGGTGGAACAGGCGGCGCGGGCGGTTTTGGACGACATAAAGCCGCGTACCAGTTGGCGGGCAAGCGCGGCGTTCCGCTCCCACGTGGCCGTGGAACTGGCGAGGCGGGCAATCACCGAGGCCATCGCTCGCGCAGAGCGGACGGCCGGAGCGGGAGGCGTCCTATGACAAGCGTTATGACAAAGCGGATCCGGTGTACGATCAACGGCGCGGAACGGGAGACCACGGTGGATGTGCGCGCGTCCCTCACCGATATGTTGCGGAACGATTTCAGGCTCACCAGCGTTAAAAAGGGCTGTGAAGTCGGCGAATGCGGCGCGTGTAACGTCATCATCGACGGCGAGTGCTACAACTCCTGCATCTACTTGGCGATCTGGGCCGACGGCAAGCATATCACCACCACCGAGGGCCTCATCAGTCTTGACGGCCGCCTTGCCGCCCTGCAACAGGCTTTCATCGACGAAGGCGCGATCCAGTGCGGCTTCTGTACGCCGGGTTTCCTCATGAGCGTGCAAGAAGTCATCGACTCAGGCCGCCCCTACACCGACGCCGAACTCAAAAGAGCGCTCTCCGGCCATCTCTGCCGTTGCACCGGCTACCAAAACATCTTCCGAGCGGCGCGCAAACTGGTCCCGCAGGGGCCTTCTTAGAGCCTGTTCAAAAACCCTGCGAGACGCAAGTCTCCGCTGTGATTCGGTCGCGGGCTTTGCCCGCTTCTGGAGTTTCGGGCGGGGCGAAGGGGGAGACTTCCCACTGTCAACAACGTAAGGATTTTGGTCCGCGAATGGCGCGAATAAATACGAATAATACATACCCATCAGCGCGCATTCGCATACATTCGCGGACAAAAAAACTAAAAATCTGTGTAATCCGTTGACCACTCT
>JAISZQ010000210.1 GCA_031269165.1 Spirochaetaceae bacterium | reverse complement strand
ATCATAGTAACGGCAGACGGCACAGTAAAGTTCTATCAATTTAATTGCTTTTCGCATAGTGATTAAATCTTACCACTTCTGTGCCGTTTGTTTCTATAGTTCAACCCTTGATTCGCATTAAGCAAACCGATAAGCGCAAGCGCCGGTTTGCTCAGCGTCCACGGACGGACGCATTACCGAAGCACGCCGTAGGCGTGCCGCGCCCCGGCCCGGAAGTCCGAAGCAGGACGCTGAGGGCTGTAGGGAGCCCCCCGAAGGCATCAAAGATGCCCGGCATCCTAAAGGATGCCCCGCCCCCGAATCACCGCAAGGAAAAAACATCACGGGGTTTTGGAACAGCCTCAGATAGTACTAAAGCGGTTGAATCGGTACAAAATTGCTCTGCGTTTATCCTGTGGTTGGCTTGACGCAGAGGAAAATGATCACGGTCTCCAGTTAGACTGCTGAAATGCCGATAAGCATAGAGAATAACCATGAAAAGACAAACGATGGCTATAGTGTTGGTCTTGTTGGGCGCAGGGTTCGTGTTTGGCGACGGGGAAAGCGTCGCCGTATCAATACGGTTTTACGACAAGCAGGTATACCACCTTGCAACAGAGCCTATTCTCCTCCAGGTGACGATCACCAACAACGGGACGCTGCCTTATCGGTTCCGGCTGGCAGAAGATCGGGGGTTTTCGCTGGATTTTGACGTGAGAACGCTGCAAAACCGGGCGGTGCCTCAGGCGGACGCGCTTTTGCGGAAACGCACGGGCAGCCGGCAGGTCTACTTTCGGGATATGGCGGTCGAGACGGGAGAGTCGTTCTCTTTTGTCGAAGACCTGCGCCATTACGCGGCGATTGAGGAAGCGGGCGCATACGTCATTCAGGCAAGGGTCTACCCGGAAGCCTACCGCGTGTCCCTCTCTGGTGCCTCAGGCGGCACCGGCTCCTCCGACCACACTACGGGCAACAGGGGCGACCCGACAGCATTATCGTCAAACCGCTTGCAACTGACCGTGAGACCGCCCGCCATTCCCGGCCCCGACGGACTTCCGGTCGCGCTTGATGTTGAGACGAAGGCGAATCTCGTTCGGGAAAAGTTGCCGCCCGACGAGGTTGTTTCGTGGACGATACACGCGCGGCAGAAGTCGCAGTGGGAAAAGTTCTTCCTTTATATTGATCTTCCGGCGATGGTGAGTCGGGATGGTTCCCGCCAGCGTCAATGGCGTGCGGAATCCGAGGAAGGCCGGGCGCGTATGATTGCCCGCTACCGGGCTGATCTCATGGCCTCTGCTGTGGACGGCGATATTTCGATGATCCCCAGCGATTTCACCGTCGAGCGAACCGCCTACAACGCGGAAAACGCCGAGGTGACCGTCCTCGAACTGTTCAGGCAGAACAACTTTACCGAACGCCGCCGCTACACCTACTATTTGAGGCGGGATGACGGTTCCAACGGCTATTGGAGCATCGTCGACTATGTGGTGATCAATCTCGGAACGGAGTAGGCATGAAACTGATGATGGTCCTCGGCGTGGGGAACCTATACGCGAAACTCAATGAAATCCTCAGATCCCTCGCGGTTGAGACGATTGTCTACCGTCATATTCAGAAAGCAATGGACAACATTGAGGAAGTCAATCCCGATGTCATCATCATCGACGCGGGCCCTTTTCCGCGCCACTGGAAGAGTTTTGTCCAGTTCATCCGGAAAACCGGGCAGGGGAAACAATGTCCGGTTATTCTTATCAAGGGCGAAAACTTTTCATCGGAAGAACACGATAAAGCGGTTTTTCTCGGCGTTGACGCGGTGGTAAGCGAGACGCTCACCGGTAAGGGGGAAATCGCAAGCATTCAATCAATCATCAATGCGGCCATCCCCGACGGCGAGCACAAACTCAAGATGAAAAACGACGAGGGTGGCGGCAGATTTGGCCTGCTCATCACCCATCCGATAACCGGCGTGCTGCTTTCCGGCGAGGTGAAAACCGTTTCGGAAGAAGGCCTCATCTTCTGTCCCGACCGCTCGTCGCTTGCCGAAACGATTCCGCTTCATGCGGAGTTGTACGCCTGTTCATTTCGCGCCGGGGACACGATCCTCTCCCCCATTCTACGCCTCGTGAAACGCGATGCGGGCCTCTATTTCGCGTTTGTTTCATTTCCCGGCAACGAACAGGTGATTTTCAACAATTACTATACCCGCGCCAAAAGATAACGATGTTGCCCCTATCTCTCACTTCGTCCCGTATTTGCGGCCGATCATGATTGCGAAGGCCGCGATGAAGAAAAGTGTGGGAAGGCAGACGACGATGGTCGCGGCGGCGATTCCCGCAGTTCTGGTGAGCCAGAATTCCTCGGTAATGCCGAAGAGGGCGAGGGTTGAGTAGACCGAGGCGATGTAGTTGGCAATGGTACCGATGACGATGAGCATCCACGGGGCGTCACGGGTTTTGGCCCAGACGAGGATAGCGAGGAACGACGCGATGCCGCCGACCGCCAGACGAAAAATCACGCTTGCCATTTCTGACGTATTCATATTACCACCTATGTTATTGCCAGGCTTCTATCCCAAATGCGGGCTATTGCCCACCGAATAATGGCCCGGCTGATGGTTTAGTATAGACCGAAAGAAGCGTAAAAACAACCCTTGTTTTCACGTGTCATCCGCGTTAGCGTAAAACATTGTTTTACGCTAACGAGAGTTTGTCCATAATGGAGACCCGTTATGGACTTAAGGCCTGTTCAGAATTTCAGCAAAAGGGGGACAAAAGGGGGAAGTCTCCC
>JAISZQ010000100.1 GCA_031269165.1 Spirochaetaceae bacterium | reverse complement strand
GCAAGCCTCTCGGTGGGCATCGACTACACCATTCACTTTATCGAGGCGTTCAAGCGGGAGTACCAGGCGGGCGGCGATTACCTCCGCAGAACCTTTGCCACCTCCGGCAAGGCGATACTGATCAACGCCGTGTCGGTGGGCGCGGGTTTCGGCGTGCTTGCCCTCTCGCAGTTCCGCATCATGGCCCAGTTCGGCGGCCTTACCGCCCTGTCAATGGCAATCAGCGCCATCGTCAGCCTCACGGTCATCCCCGTGCTGCTTACCACGGTGAGGCCGAAGTTTATTTACGGGTGCGGCGGGAACGGCAAGTAAGCCCCGGCGTTTTTGTGGCGGCGGGGACAGACCCCGCCGAACACTTGAGACGAGGACACGAGACCAGAGCCGCACGGAACCCCGATGCGCCGACCGGCGGCGAAACATAGGCAAGCGCGTTATGCGAAATCGGTAATGTCATTCCCCGCCGATACACACCGCCTACAGGCGGCATTGCCGCCGTCGGTAGCGTTGCTCCATGGACGGTGCGCTACCGGCGTACCGATACGTTATCAGACAACATAAAACCCTAGCGAATTCCCGCCCGCTGCACGTCGATGATCACCAACTGGTGCCGTTCCTTGCCGCCGAAATAGTCGCGGGCAATGTTGAACACCGCGTCAACACGGTCGCCGTCGGAAAATTCCCGCCCAGCCTTGTCGGCGGCTTGCCAGTAGACACAGGGCCATTTGTGCGCGCCCGCATCCAGCGTGAATTTGACGTGGTTCGCCTCAAGTTTCCCCATGAAAGCAAGGTCGGTCAGGGTAAGCCCGCGCGAAAGAAAGACCAGATCGGGATTCTCGTTACCAAAGGGCTCGAAACGGTCAACGATCTTGAAAATGTCCGGTTTCAAGTAGGACGGCGGCAGTTCCGCATCGATGGTGATCACGTCGTCCGCGCCCTCGTCCGGCCCGTCCAATTCAATCGAGGCCGAAAGACGCTCGACGCGCTCAAGGAACGCGGGCCAGTTCGCCATGTTGAGGGTAAAACCCGCTGCATAGTCGTGGCCGCCGCGATCAACGAAAAGATCGGCGCAGGTTTCCAGAAACGCGGCAAGCGCGTAGCCCCGCGTGGAACGCAACGACCCGACCGCCGTCTCCCCGGTGACGTTCACCACCATCGCGGGCACGTTGAAACGCTTCATCAGCCGGTTTGCGATGATGCCGGTAACCCCACGGGGAATCTCCGCGCTCGCCGCCACGACAAAGGCGTCATGGTACCGCGCCTTGCCCTCCTCCGCGAGAGGCAACGCGACCTTCCAGCCCTCATCGCCGATACGCTTCCGTTCCTCGTTCAAGAGCACGATCTCGGCGGCAAGCTGTTCGCGCTCCGCACGGTCTTCCGAAAGCAAGAGGCCGACGGCCTTCTCCGCCTGTCCCATGCGCCCCGCCGCATTTAACGCCGGGCTGAGTTTCCATGAAATATCATGCATGGAGAGCATATTCCCCGCAAGATCGAGTTTGGCCATCAGATTGGACACCCCCGAACGCGCTCCGGCGTTGAGGCTCTTCACGCCCGCCCGGACAATGACGCGGTTCTCGTTTTCAAGCGGCATAATGTCCGCGACCGTCCCCAGCGCGGCCAGCTGAAGCAACTCGTCATCGTTCCCGCCCGCCAAGTTATCCCGCTTCCGCATATACGAGACAAAGAGATTGCAGAACACGTCAAGTTCGGAGAGGGGCTTTTCCGCATACCGGGCAAGGCGCGATCCCTCGCGGAGGCGCAACAGCGACTTCCCCGCGACCCCCGGTATCTCCTTCGCAATCTCCGGTGCCGCGTCAAACAAGTTGAAGTCCACGCTCTTCCCAAACGCCCCGGCGAGCAGTTTCTGCTGAGGCCCGGCATCCCACACCAAGATCTGGTGGCCGGAAAGAAAGTCCGGCAGCCGCGTCTCCGTGACGCTCACCGTCCCCGGCACAATCGTCTCGGAAAGCGTTTTCACCACGGCAAGGTTCCGCATCTTGGCAACCTCAATGACCACCGCGTCGTTGGAAGGCCGCACGTTGAGGAGGCACAACGCCGCCCCGTAACTCTTTGCGTGAAGCGCGAACCGTAACGCCGACACGAGTTTGTACGCGACGACACAGCCACAAATCTCGCGGAACGGATAGGCCGACCCTTCCAGTTTGGGGTTGACGATGGCAACCGCGTCCGGCACCGTCTCCTGCGGGTTGTGATGGTCGGTAATCACCACGTCGATGCCCAGATCGTTCGCTTGGTCAACCTCGGCAAAATTGGAAATCCCGCAGTCCACCGTGACGATGAGCGTCACCGAATCTCGCGCCGCTTCCTCGACCGCAACCGCCGAAAGCCCGTACGCCTCGTCCCCTTGGGGAATCCGCCAGCCCACCTCCAGCCCCATCCCCCGCAGATAGGACGTGAGCAACGTCGTGCTCGTGATCCCGTCCACATCCCGATCGCCGAACACCAGCACCTTCTCCCCTTCTTCCTTCGCCGCGAGAATCCGCTCGACCGCGTCCTCCATCCCCGGCAGCAGAAACGGATTATGCAGATACCGCTTGTCGTCCTCAAGGTAGTAGAGCACATCCTCGCCCTTGACGACTCCGCGCCTGAGCAAGATCGAAGCCGTCAGAGGATCACAACCAAACTGCGCGGCCAATTCCTTCACCGCGTCTTGGGGAATATCCCTTTTTTCCCAAACCATCACCGCTCAAGGATACCCGAAAAGAAGGCAAATGAATAGGTAGACCCACCTGCCGCCACCTGCCGTGGAGGCCCTTGGGCGTGTCGTGAGGAGAACGGGCATCGGGCTCCCCTACGGGGGAAGAGTGCACCCCAGTAAAGGGGGGAAAGCCTTCCCCCTCGCTCCAGCCGCTTCGCGTCTTACGCTACCCCCTTCAGCGGTGGGCCCGCCCCCCGCAACGCCCCCCGCCACCTGCCGTGGAGGCCCTTGGGCGTGTCGTACGGTGAACGCCCCCGGCCCCCCTTCGGGGGGAGAATGCCTTCACCATGGATTGCTTCACCCTTCGGGTTCGCAATGACGCGGCCCACTCGCAACGACGGGGAGAGTTGTCATTGCGAGGGCGTAGCCCGAAGCAATCCAGCCGGGGGAGGGCCTTCACAGGAGACGGGGTCTGAGGCGCGGGTCTCGCGGGACAGGGCAGACCTCTTTTGAGGCCGTCTTTGGACGGGAACACCGAGGCCGTTTGTAACGTCATTTTCGCCGCTAACCGGGGGCTTTGCCCCCGGTTAGCGGGGCGGGGACGCGGAATCGGGCTGGTTCTTGGGCGAAAAACTCGTCTTCGCCTCCCAGACCCCCGTCCTTAGGCTGTCCCAACTCAGCGCGTAGGCCATTGCCTCCGGGATTGGTGTCTTTGCCTCCGCCCCGACCATGTCCCAGTCCACCTTCCCCGCCTCAGGCGGCGGCACCCCCGCCACAATCTCCGACCAGTACCGCTCCCCCCAAAGATGCGCCTTCCTCCCCGTCCGCAGGTTGAACCGCAACGAGAACGTCTGTTTCAGCCACTGCATAATCTTCGGCAGTTCAAGCCCGTTGGCGGGCCTGATATAGAACGAAAGCCACGCCTCATTGAGCACGAGCCCGCGCATCTCGAAGCCGTATTTTGCCTTCGTCTCGATAAGGACGCGGTAAAAGAGCACTACCGCCCACGCCAACCGGAACAAAGGCTCGCCGACATTAATCTCGGTCCGCACCTCATACCAGACATTCTCCGCCAATTCCCGTGGACCTTTCATAAGCACCTTCCTGTAGAGAGATAGGGCTGTTCCGGCACAGAAGTTGCGGAACAACCTTATACCCTCTATTAAGGCGCTGGGAACCGCCCTGCTTTAATTTGACGCGAAAAAACCGTGAAAAAGGTGAAAAACATTGAAGTTTTGAGACGGGATCGGTACATTGCGGCGCGTAAAGGCCGTATTTGGTCTCTATGCTTTACCGGATAGTCTTTTTTATCCGCAGTTACAATCATGCCGGAATACTAGGGGGAACGTCCTCCGTCTGGATTGCTTCGGGCTATGCCCTCGCAATGACGGGGGGCTTGCGCATTGACGCTAAGAGCCTGTTCAGAAACCCCACGGACGCAAGTCTCCACCGTGATCCGGGGGCGTTACGGGGGTCTTACCCCCGTAGAGGGGGATAGCGGAGGGCGAAGACCGGAGCGAAGGGGGAGACGCGGCAACTTGTTGCCGTTCCCCCTTTTTGCTGAGATTCTGAACAGGCTCTAAGGGGTGTGGGTTATCCGCGCTTGTTCGCTTGGTTAAAAAAGCGCCTGACGCTGCCCGATCGTCGTCCCTTTGGGTAACCGTCCATTCGGGTCTTGACCGGAAGGAGTATCTGCGGTATTGTCGCGGGGTGGAATTTTCTTCTGCCGAGGCGGTTTTTGCGTACCTCGACCGGTTCATCAGCGCGGATGTGTGGGCTATCCCGAAGTGTATGCGGGCGGAACGGCTTAGGTTGCTTGCCGAGGCGGGCGGGCATCCTGAGCGGTGCGCTCCGGCGTTTCATGTGGCGGGGAGCAAGGGCAAGGGGTCGGTTACCGGGATGATTGCGGCGGCGCTCGATGCGGCGGGGTGGCGGGTTATGTGGTATGCGTCCCCCCACGTCGCGGATGCGCGCGAGCGGATCATGCGGGGAAGGGGCTTTCTTGACGAGGCGGTCTACACGGCTTGCGGCGAGGAAGTCAAGGCGTTATGCGACCGCCTCTGCGACCCCGCCCGGCCCGAATACCGGCTCTTTCACGGCAACGAAAAGAATGGGTATCCGCCGACGTATTTTGAACTGTTGACGTTCTTCTTTTTTTTCTGTGCGCGGAATGCCGGGGCGGAGGTACAGGTGGTCGAAACCGGGCTGGGCGGGCGTTTTGACCCGACGAATGTTGTCGATCCGCTTGTGTCCGTGATTTCCGTGATCGAGTTGGAGCACACGGCCTTTCTGGGGAACACGCTTGCCGAGATTGCGTTTGAGAAGGCGGGGATCATCAAGCCGGGGAAGCCGGTGGTGCTTGCCGAACAGCAGGCCGAGGCATTGCCGGTGTTCCAGAAGGTTGCAAAGGAAAAAAACGCGCCGCTTTTCTATCTGCCCGATCTTGTGTCTATCGAGGATATTCGCGTTTCCGACCGGGGCACCCGGTTTACCCTGGTGCCGAAAGACCGGGCGGTGTTCCCCAAAACAGTGGAACTCAGCATCGGGATCCCCGGCGCGGTACAGGCGAAAAACGCGGCCCTGGCCGTGGCTGCCCTCAAGGTAGCGGCCCTCGGGCTTCCTTCGGGCACGGCGTACCGCGTGGCGGAAATCGGCGACGATGTGATAGCGGCGGCACTGGGTTCCTTCTCGCTTCCGGCCCGGTTTGAGAAAATCGCGGACGACCCGCCTGTGGTCATTGACGGCGCGCACACGGCGTTGAGCGTGGAACTGGCCGTCCGGGAATGGGCCGCATTGTACGGAGAAGGCGGCGTCCTGCTTTTCGGTTGCGCGAAGGACAAAAACGTTCAGGCGATGGCCCGCGCCCTGCTCCCCCATTTCAGCCACATCGTCATCACCGCGCCCGGTTCCTACAAGGCAAGCCGTCCCCAAGCGGTGTTCGATGTGTTCACGGAGGAGGCGGCGCGGATAAACCCCTCTTGCACCATCACGCTGATTTCCGGGACGCAGGATGCGGTTGACGCCGCCTTAGCCGAATCACGGGCACGGAACGCGCCCTTTTTCTGCACCGGTTCGTTCTATCTGGCCGCCGAAGCGCGGGAACGGGTCATCGCTCCTTCGGGGAAGGAAAAAGGAGATCGGTAAGAGCCTGTTCAAAATCTCAGCAAAAAGGGGGAACGGCAACAAGTTGCCGCGTCTCCCACTGTCAACAACTTAAGCAAAGGGAATATAAGAGTGGTCAACGGATTACACAGATTTTTAGTTTTTTTGTCCGCGAATGTACGCGAATACGCACTGCTGGGTATG
>JAISZQ010000156.1 GCA_031269165.1 Spirochaetaceae bacterium | reverse complement strand
CCCCGCAATGGTTTGAGCCGTCCTCCGCTACCCCCTCTGCGGGGACAAAACCATGCGGTGCATGGTGACCCACGCAAGCGTGGGTTTGGTGGGCGTACCTTAAGCAAACCCGTAGGGTTTGCTCAGCGTCCACGGATGGACGCATTACCGAAGCACACCATAGGTGTGCCGCACACCATAGGTGTGCCACGCCCCGGCCGGAAACCCGAAACAGGATGTTGAGGGTTGTAGGCCACCCCCGCAACGCCCCCGAATCACAGCGAAGACTTTCGTCTCGTGGGGGCCAGCCCCCCGAAGGCATCAAAGATGCCCGGCATCCTAAAGGATGCCCCGCCCGAAACTCCAGAAGCGGGCAAAGCCCGCGACCGAATCACCGCGGCGGCTTACATCCTGCGGGGTTATTGAACAGGCTCTTAAGGCGCTAAAGTCAACGGCCGTTTCGCCTGAACGGCGGTTTGTAAAGCCTTGCGATCGGATTCAACGCGGACCCGTTTCGTGAGCACCCGCGTCTGAGCGGTGAGCGGCGCGATGTTTTTTGCCACCTGATCGGCGACCGCCAAGAGGGAATCGTCAAACACGACCGTCACCCCGTTTGGCGTATAGTCCGGATCCAGCCACGAAAAAAGAACCATCGGGACATCCCTCTTTTCCGCGAGCAATGCCGCGTTGGCCGCCGAAAACAGCACGGCGCATCCAATATTCGTCTGCGAAGCGGTCTCGTTATAATGGTAGAAAAACGGCGTTTTGGTATAGCCCCCCGCGATCAAGCCTTCCGTAAACACGTCCCGGTAACCATGCGGCAAGTTGTCCTGATAGTATACCACGACACTGCCGTCTTTCGCCAGAATCGCCGCGCACATTCCCGCCCGGTAAAGATCGGTCTCCCGGTCGATCCGCACGGACTCGGCGCGGCCAATATTCACGCCCTCCCCACTTCCGCTATCGAGCACCACCGTGCGGGTCTTGTCCGCCAACCCCGCCTTCCCGACTGCCGCCGCGTAACGATCCGCGCCCTCCAGATACCGCTCCGGGAACAACGCGAGAAAAGGCTCCTTTGCCGCCGCGCCGACTACAAACTCCGCAGCGTCCCGGCCGTCCTCCTCGGACACCACGGCAAACTTCACCCAACGTATAAGAGACAAGGACAGCATATACCGCCTCGTATTCGCCCGCTCTTTCCCGTACAGTTCGAGAAAAGCGTCGTCAACGACGATGACCACCGGAGGACGCGCCAGAAAAAAAAGCCCGGCGCCTCCCAAAACAACCAGTAAGACCGCAAGAGAAACTCGCCGTTTCTTCATCCTCCAGCCCTTTGCCGAGCGATTTCGTACAATATGACACCCGCCGCCACCGACACGTTGAGACTGTCGATACGGCCCTTCGACGGGATTGCGAGGAGCCCGTCGCAGGAAGATTTGAGCAGACGGGAAAGGCCGGAGCCTTCCCCGCCCATGATCACCGCGACCCGCCCGCGCAACGTCTTTTTATAGACCGGCTCGCCGTTCATGTCCGCCCCATAGACCCAGAAGTCCGCATCTTTCAGCGCCTCCACGGCGCGGGGCAGATTCGCCACTTCCGCCGTTTGTACCCACGAGGACGCGCCGGCCGATGTCCGCTCCACCACGTCGGCGTGTTTCGCCGCCCGCCGGTTCCGCGTTACCACGAGATCAGCCCCAAACTGATCACAACTGCGGAGAATCGCCCCGTAGTTATGCGGATCGGTAATCTCGTCCAGTATGACCACCAGCGCGTTTTTCCGCTCGCCCAGAGCCTCCAGAAACGTCTCAAGACTCGTCTCCACCCCGGCGGCGGCTTCATCGTCCGTTTCCAGCGCGATTCCCCGGTGCCCCGGAGCCAGCCGGTCAAGCTCCGCCTGTCCCACCCGGTCGCAACGAATCCTCTGCTCGACGGCAAGCGCGGCAATCTCCCGCGCGCGCGGCCCCGCCTTTGCCACGAGCAACGGCCCGTGCGCCCTGCCCGCCTTGATACGTTCCTCTATCGCATGAAACCCGGTGATATACGCCATATCGACTGAGTATACCGGATTCGCGCCTTTCCATAAAGCCCGCTGCCGAATCCCGATTACCCGTAACCACCGGCGGCAACCCGCCGCCGAGGAACAATGCTCCCGAAGGGAGCCCGCCCGCCCATAGGCGTCGTTCAACCGGCGTACGCGAATCTATCATTTGAGGCTGTTCCAAAACCCAGCGAAAGAGAGCATCGGCAATTTGCATTGGCACGTTGCATCGGCAAATTGCCGCGCCTTCCCCCCTTTTTGAAATCGTAATTGCGGTGCGCCGAAAAGCCCCTCTTTTCAAAAACGTTGCGGTGTGATAGAGTGGGAGGAAATATACGAAGGAGTTGGTTCTATGACAATAGCGGAAATGCTCGGACAGAGCGGGAAGATGGCCGTCATCGGCATGGGGATTGTGTTTTCTTTCCTTATTATTTTGATTGTTTCTGTTACGCTGATGGGAAAAATTATCCGGTCGCTGGGGCTGGATGCGGATGGGACAGAGGTCAAGTCGCCGGGACGCCCGGTTGGGGCGGCAAGCCAGGCGGCGATTGTCGCGGCTATCGGCGCGGCGGTGACTCAGTACCGGCAAGATAACGGCTGACGCGGGTTTGTCGCGCGCTCTTCCACGGGATGAAAAGGAGTGGGGGTGGCGGAAGACGACTCAAAACCCTTAGAGCCTGTTCAAAGACCCTGCGAGACGCAAGTCTCCGCTGTGATCCGGGGGCGTTACGGGGGTCTGACCCCCGTTGAAAGGGGTAGCGGAGGACGGCTCAAACCATTGCGGGGTATACCCCACAATGATTTGAGCTGGCCGTAGCGAGGGGGAAGGCTTTCCCCCTTATTGCTGAGATTGGGTTTTGCTTATGGAGTCGCGTCGATGGCAGTTACGCGCATCGTGTTTTATCGTCTCCACGGGGAAAACGGTGCTTTCCCTCCTCATACTATCGGGGTTGCTTGGCAAAATGGGCGGAATGGTGTAGATTTTTAAGCGGTTTTGTGTCTGGTGGGCGCGAAGTCTTTGGAACGCGAAGCCGAGGCGTAAAGCCTTTTTAAATTTGAAGGAGTTTTGAATGTCTAAGGTGAAAATTACCGATCTTGTGCTCCGCGACGCGCATCAGTCGTTGTTTGCGACGCGCATGACGACGGCGGATATGGTGCCCGCGCTGGACAAGCTGGATAAAATCGGCTACTGGGCGCTTGAGGCGTGGGGCGGGGCGACGTTTGACAGTTGCATCCGCTTTCTGAACGAGGATCCGTGGGAGCGGTTGCGGACGCTGAAGAAGGCGTTGCCGAATACGCAGGTGATGATGTTGTTGCGCGGCCAGAATTTGCTGGGCTACCGGCACTATGCGGATGACGTGGTGGATATGTTTGTCCAGAAGGCCGCCGAGAACGGGGTCGGGGTGTTTCGCATTTTTGACGCGTGTAACGATCCGCGCAACCTCAAGCGGGCCGCCGATGCCGCGAAGAAGACGGGGAAGCACGTGCAGATGGCGATCTCCTACGCGACGACGCCGTACCATACGAAAGAGATTTACGCGGACTTGGCCAAGCGTTACGCGGAGTCCGGCGCGGATTCGATCTGTATCAAGGATATGTCCGGGCTTTTGAAGCCCTACGAGGCGTTTGACCTCGTGAAGGCGATCAAGGCGAAGGCGGATCTTCCGGTGGAGATTCACACGCACGCGACGACGGGGCTTTCGGTGGCAACGCTGGTGAAGTCTGCCGAGGCGGGCGCGGAGATTCTCGACACGGTTATCTCGTCGGTGGCGATGGGGACGAGTCACAGCCCGACGGAGACGATTGTCGAGGCGTTTAAGGGGACGGTGTATGACACCGGCCTCGACATCAAGCCCTTGCTGGAGATCGCCGCCTATTTCCGCGAGGTGCGGAAGAAGTACGCGAAGTTCGAGTCGAGTTTTCTCGGCGCGGACACCCGTATTCTCGCGTCCCAAGTGCCCGGCGGGATGCTTTCCAACCTTGAGAACCAGCTCAAAGAACAGGGCGCGGCGGACAAGATTGACGAGGTGCTGAAAGAGATTCAGGTTGTGCAGAAGGACTGCGGGTACATTCCGCTTGTTACGCCGACCAGTCAGATCGTGGGAACCCAAGCGGTGTTCAACGTGCTTTTTGGCCGCTACGAACGGCTGACTGCCGAGACTGCCGACTTGGTGACGGGCCGCTACGGCGCGCTTGCCGCCCCGGCCAATCCCGACCTCGTGAAGAAGGCGTTGGAAAAGAGCAAGTACGAGGCGGTGCTTACCGAGCGTCCCGCCGACAAGATTCCCAACGAGTTTGCCAAGATTGAACAAGAGGCGAAGGCGGTGGGCGCGGTTTCCGTTGAGGACGCGCTCACCTTTGCGATGTTCCCCAAAGTTGCGCCGGAATTCTTTAAGAACAGGGCGAAAGGCCCGGTTGATTCCGCGTCTTTCGTGGTAAAACCGGCGGCTCCGAGCGGCACAAGCACGGGAAGCGGCGCGGGAGGAAGCGGTCAGGCGGGGGCCTACGTGGTCAACGTGAACGGTTCCGACTACAACGTGACGGTGCGTCCCTCCGGTACGCTTGCCATTGTTCCGGCGGGCGGCGCGGCTCCGGCGAGTGGCGCGGTAGCCCCGGCTCCCGTGGGTAGTGTTCAGGTTCCGGCCCCGGTCGCGGGAACCGTGCTTCGTTATGTCGTGGCTGAAGGCGCGGACGTGAAATCAGGCGACACCGTGGTCATCATCGAGAGCATGAAGATGGAGCTTGAGATCAAGAGCACCGTCGCGGGGAAGATTCACTTCCTCGTTCCCACGGGTACCCAGGTACAGGCCCAACAGGCGATAGCGTCCATTGGCGGTGTTGTGGGCGCGGCCCCGGTTGTTGCCCCGGCAGAAAGCGCGGCCCCGGCTCCCGTTCAGGCGGCGGTTCCCGCAAGCGGTACCGTGATTCCGGCCCCGGTCGCGGGGACGATTCTCCGTTACGCCGTGGCCGAAGGCGCGTCCGTGAAATCAAGCGACACCGTGATCATCATCGAGAGCATGAAGATGGAGCTTGAGATCAAGAGTACTGTCGCGGGCACCGTGCGCTTCCTCGTTCCCACGGGGACGCAGGTGCAGGCTCAACAGCCGATTGCGGAAGTGAAGTAACGATCGATAAACCGGGAAATACGTGAACCACAGATTGCCACATGGCGGCACAGATTAAAAATCTGTGCCGATTTGTGCAATCTGTGGTTCCCGACCCCGCGTTTATGCGGGGCCATGTCCTGATTATGCCAAAAAACAACTTGTTGAAAGATGCTTTACGCGATGCCGCTTCCCTTTGTGATGTACTTCAAACCACTGTTTCTGATTATTGGCGTTAGGTATGTTTAAGGGAGGCTGTTCAAAAACTTGAGGTTTTGGAACAGCCTCGCCTAAGAAGTATTTCCACAGCGCACCGACAAGTTACCGCGATAAATGGTACTGCGGGACCTTATCCATTATCTCTTATCTTGCTATACTGTACTGGTTTATTGTCATGCGTCATCTTCTTTGGGCGTGGAACCATATCGGCCCGAAACGGCCCCTTTTTGTTCTCGGTTTGTGTATTGCCGCAATTTCTTCGGCGATGCTGGTCGTCAACCCGATGTTGGCGGTGCGGCTCATCGACGAGGTTATTGTGCCGCAGAATACCGCGTTGTTGTTGCCGCTCCTAGGGACGATGTTTGCCGTGCAGGTGGGACGGCTTCTTTTGCGTTACGGCATGGTGGTGCTGATGGAGATTTCCAGCACGTCGATGCTCACGGCGGTGAGGCGGCGGCTCTATGACGGGTTGCAGAACGCGGACATGGCGTTTCTCCGCCGCTTTCCCACAGGTAACCTGATGACGCGCATGACCAGCGATCTTGAGCGGACGCGGCATACGATGGCGTGGGTGTCCTACCAGATTGTCGATGCGGTAACAATTTTCGTCTCGGCACTCGTGTTTCTCCTCTTTGTCCACGTGCCGCTTGCCCTGTGTCTCGCGGCGGTTACGCCGTTTATCCTCATCGTGAGCAGACTCTTTGTCGGGCGGATCCGGGCGCGTTTTGTGCTGTTGCGGCAGAAGCTCACTTCTCTTTCCACGACGGTTTCCGAAAACATTGACGGCAACCGCGTCGTGAAGGCGTTTGCGCGGGAACCGCACGAGATCGACAAGTTCGAGGCGCATAACGCCGCCTTTCGGGATACGAGTGTCGAGAACGCCCTCATCGCGGCGAAATACCAGCCCGCTCTGGAAGGCTTTTCCCAAGCCCTCGCTGTGATCACGCTTGCGGTGGGCGGGATTTTCCTCATGCGGGGCGAGATGACCGCCGGGCAGTACCTCGCGTTTTCCAGTTTTACTTGGGCACTGGCCAACCCGCTCCGTATGCTGGGCCTGCTTCTCGCCGACATTCAGGCGTTTAACGCCGCTTCCGCTATGATAGAAGAGATTTACGACCCGGAGCGCGGAATCAAGGACAAGCCGGACGCGATACCTGCGCCTGAGACATTGCGGGGCGAGGTCGAGTTTCGGGACGTGTCCTATCGGGTGGACGGCACGGGCGAAAAAGCGGACGAGAACGATGCGAGGGACACGGACATTACCGCAAGCGCGGGGAGCAGGGACATCCTTTCCGGCGTTTCGTTTAAGGTCAAGGCGGGCGAGACGCTCGGCATACTGGGCGCGACCGGCGCGGGGAAGACCACCGTGGTGAATATGTTGCTCCGCTTCATCGAGCCGTCGTCGGGGAAAGTGCTGATTGACGGCAGAAACATCGCGGACTACACGCTCTCTTCGCTCCGTTCCCACATCGGCCTTGCCTCGCAAGACGTGTTTCTGTTCTCGGACACGGTGAGCGCGAACATCGCCTACGGAGCGGAGAGGCTGTCTGGAGAAGAAATCGTCAAGCGGGCCGTTGATGCGGACGCGGCGGGCTTTGTCGAGGCGATGGGCGACGGGTATGACACGCTGATCGGCGAGCGGGGCGTTGGGCTTTCGGGCGGACAGAAACAGCGGCTGTCCCTTGCGCGCGCGCTGGCCATCCGTCCCGCTTTGTTGATTCTTGACGATACCACCTCCGCCGTTGACAGCGAGACGGAGCGGTACATTCAGGAACGGTTACGCGACTTGGACTTTCCTTGCACCAAGATCATCATCGCCCAGCGGCTTTCGTCGTTCCGGGGTGCATCGCAGATTTTGGTGATGGACCGGGGAAGAATCGTTGAATATGGAACGCACGAAGAGCTTCTGGGGAATAACGGTTTTTACCGAAAGATATGGGACTTGCAAAACGGGATGGGGGGCGGGGCGTCTTTGACGCCTACGGGGGAACTCCCCCGCTGAGGGGGATAGCGGAAGACGGCTCGAAACCGCATAAGCACAAAGTGCGGCGCGGTTTTGAGCTGGCTGGAGCGAAGGGGGAGACGCGGCAACCTGTTGCCGTCCCCCTTTTTATAAGGAACGAATATGAAGGCAAAAACGAGTAAGTCAAAAACAAATCTTTTCTCGCAGGTTCAGAACAGGATCATCACGTTGCGGAACCAGCAGGTGATTCTGGACAGCAACATCGCGGAACTGTACGGCGTGGAAACACGGGAAATTAACCAGGCCGTAAAGAACAACCCGGATAAATTTCCCAAAGGCTATGTCTTTGAACTGGAAAAGCCGGAAAAAGAGGAGGTGATCAAAAATTTTGATAAGCTCCTCAGTAAGTATTCGCCTTCGATCCCGAAAGCATTCACCGAGAAGGGGTTGTATATGCTGGCAACGATACTGAAAAGTACGCGGGCCACGCAAACAACTATTGCGATCGTGGAGACATTTGCGAAAATACGCGCATTGTCGCGCACCGTCAGCGAATTGCCGGGGGCCTCGTCCAAGGCAAAACAAAAAGAACTCATGCAAAAAAGCGGCGAGATTTTTGCGGACATTCTTGACGACGGTTTACAGGTGAGCGATACGGAAACGAGTTTTGAAGTAGATTTGGCGGTCATGAAATTTAAGCATATCGTCCGGCGGAAAGAAAAGGAAAAGAAGGCGGGAGAATGAGAAACGCGGAAATCCCCAAAATCAAAGACATGATTTTGGAAACCTTGGGCGAAACTTGCGAAAAGATAATACTCTTCGGTTCTTACGCGGACGGCACGGCGCGGGAAGAAAGCGACATCGATATATACGTGGTGCTGAAAGACGGCGGCAAGAAGCCAATTTTAGCCTTGGAGGATATTTATGTCGGCTTTGGAAAACATAATTACTCCAAAGAAATTGACGTCATCGCCAACTATAAATCCCGTTTTGAATACCGTAGCACGGGACCTTCTCTGGAACGGGTCATTGCAAATAAAGGAGTGGTTTTGTATGGATAAGAAAGAATTTATCTTGGATTGGATTCGCCATGCAAAAAGCGATTTAAATACTGCCCGGCATATGTTTGAAGATGTTTATCCAAAAGAAACGGAAATATCCGCATGGCACTCTCAGCAGTGCGCGGAGAAAGCACTCAAGGCATTTTTGGTCGCCAACGATATTGACCCGCCTAAAATACATAATTTGGATGAACTTGATAAGCTTTGTCAAAACATTGACGCCGGTTTTTCAGAGATATGGGGCGATTGCCAAAAGCTCAATCCCTACGGGTCGGCAGTCCGTTATCCTAATGAGTTGGTTGTTGACGAAGCAATCGTCCAGGCCGCTATCAAACGGGCGCAAAAAGTGTATGACTTTTGCGTTTCAAGAATAAATCTTTTGCCTCAAGAGGAAACGAAAGCATGAACATTGAATCACCTGAAATCTCTATCCGGGAATCGGATAAAAAGGAAATAAACATGAGAAACGATGAAATCCCCAAAATCAAAGATATGATTTTGGAAACCTTGGGCGAAACTTGCGAAAAGATAATACTCTTCGGTTCTTACGCGGACGGCACGGCGCGGGAAGAAAGCGACATCGATATATACGTGGTGCTCAAAGACGGCGGCAAAAATCCTCTGTTGGTGCGGGAAGCTATTTATGCCGACTTGGGGAAACATAAATATTATGAGGTTGATGTACTCGCTAATTATAAATCAAGGTTTGAATACCGATGCACAGGTCCGACACTTGAGCGGACTATAGCGCGTAAAGGAGTGGTGTTGTATGGTTGATCAGGTATTTATACTGGAGTGGCTGCGTTACGCAATGGGCGATTTACTCGCCGCACGGCATATGATCGAAGATATGCATCCCAAACAAACGGAAATATCCGCATGGCATTGTCAGCAATGCGCGGAAAAAGCGCTCAAAGCCTTTTTGGTTGCCAACGATATTGACCCGCCAAAAACTCATGATTTGGAGAAACTTAACTGTTTTTGCCAAAATATTGACGATGTTTTTACGGAAATACAGAATGATTGCCAAAAAATCAATCCTTACAGCGAGGCATCGCATTATCCCGATGGAATCGCGGTTGATGAAATAATCGCAAAAACCCTTGTCGGGCGGGCGCAAAAAGTGTATGACTTTTGCGTTTCAAGAATAAATCTTTTACCTCAAGAGGAAACGAAGGGATGAAAATTGAACCATCTGAAATTTCTGTTGGAAAGTCGGATAAAAAAGAAATGAAAATGAGAAACGCGGAAATCCCCAAAATCAAAGACATGATTTTGGAAACCCTGGGCGAAACTTGCGAAAAGATAATACTCTTCGGTTCGTACGCGGACGGCACGGCGCGGGAAGAAAGTGACATTGATATATACGTGGTGCTGAAAGACGGCGGCAAAAATCCTCTTTTGGTGATGGAGGACATTGGCGTTGCCTTTGTCAAGCATAAATATTATGAGGCGGTTGACGTGCTTGCCAATTATAAATCACGGTTTGAATATCGCAGCACGGGGCCGACAATGGAACGAGTCATTGCAAATAAAGGAGTGGTGTTGTATGCCAAGGGAGTTGTTAAACTATGAAATTGAATAAACAATTTGACTGCGTAAAAATGAAAAATGCAATTCAGGCAACTATTCTGGGTGCAACAGCCGCAATGAACACCGCCGAATGGTTATTCTATTTTAATGCGCCATTTGCCATTGACGGGTTTGATGCCGATATTATAACCGCGAAAACAAACGCTCTGTTGCCGGAAAACCAATCAGGAATGTTTAACTGAAATGACGCGAACTAATACCAAACAAGCCGATTCACGCGAACGCAACAAGTTTGATGTTGACGAGTATTTGAGCGAGGACATTAGCCTCTTCAACATCAGGCGGTGTTTCGCCTATCTGAAACACGTCAAGGGAAGTTTTATCGCCGCGTTTCTCGTCTCAGTGGCCGGGAACATCGCCGCGTTGACCGGGCCGCTCTTCATCGAACACGCGCTTGACACGGCGATTCCGGCGAAAGACTACGCGCTGCTGGGCCGGATGGTCCTCTATCTCGGCCTGTCCATCGCGGTGAGTATCGTCTTGGGAACCGTCCGCAATGTCATTGTCGCCCGCGCCGGGCAGAACGTTATCCACGACATCCGCGCCGACCTCTTCGCCCATCTGCAAAAACTCGCCTTCTCGTTTTATGACGGGCGGCCCCACGGGAAAATATTCGTCCGCGTCGTACCCTACGTCAACAACGTGTCGGACGCGCTGTCAAACGGCATCCTCAACTTTATCCTCGAAATCTTGAACATCTTCTTCATCATATTCTTCATGTATCAGGTCGACCCGAAACTGGCGACCGTAACGGTGTGCGGACTGCCTTTCCTCGTCGCATTCATTCTCTTCTTAAAGCCCCGGCAACGCCGTTCTTGGCAGGCCGTCTCGAACAAGAACGCGAACATCAACGCCTACGTGCAGGAGTCGATTGACGGCATCAAGGTTACGCAAGCCTTCGACCGGCAGACGCGCAACCTCGCGACCCTCGACCGCTTGCAGGAAGAACGGAACAAGGCGTGGATGAAGGCGATTTATATCTCGAACTCGGTGTGGTTCTCGACCGAGACGATCAGCCAGGCGGTCTACTCGTTTATTTACATCGCCGGGGCGTTCTGGATGAACCCGATGGCCAGTTTCGGCGTGCTTCTCGTGATGGCGAACTACGCTTGGCGGTTCTGGCAACCCATCATCAACTTGGGCAACATCTACAACACGTTTATCACCGCGTTTGCGTATCTGGACCGCGTGTTTGATTCCATCGCGGAGGAGGTAACGATCAAAGACGCGCCGGACGCCCTCGACTACACGATGATGCGCGGACACGTCGAGTTTAAGGACGTGAGCTTTTCCTACGATGGCAAGAACCAAGTTTTGAAACATATCGACCTTGACGCGCATCCCGGCCTCACGCTCGCCATTGTCGGGCCGACCGGCGCGGGTAAGACGACCATCGTAAACTTGCTCTCCCGCTTTTATAATATTAAAGAAGGCCGCATCACCATCGACGGACAGGACATCATGCAAATCAAACTGTCCGCGCTCCGTTCCCAGATGGGCATTATGCTCCAGGACAACTTCCTCTTTACCGGTACCATCGCCGACAACATCCGCTACGGCAAACTGGACGCGACCGATGACGAGGTGAAAAAGGCTGCCGCGCTTATCGGGGCGCACCGCTTCATCGAAAAGTTGCCCGAAGGCTACGATACACGGGTCAGCGAGCGGGGCGGCGGCATCTCCTCAGGAGAGCGGCAACTTCTCGCCTTCGCGCGAACTATCCTCAGCAACCCGCGCATCCTCATCCTCGACGAAGCGACCAGCAGCATCGACACCGGCACCGAGCAACTCGTGCAAGAAGGCATCAAGAAGATGATGGCCGGCCGCACCTCGTTCATCATCGCCCACCGCCTTTCCACCATCCGCGACTGCGACAAAATCCTCTATATCGACGACGGCCGGATCACCGAGCAAGGCACCCACGACGAGTTGATGCGGCAGGAGGGCGCGTATTTCAGACTCTACCGCTCGCAGACCGAATGAAGAAAGACATGGGAAGGGGTTGGGGCGTTGCCTGTCGGTCGCGGCGCAGACCGTTTGGGGCTTGACACACTTCCCTGTTTGCCTTAAAATTAAAATTGGGGGTTTATTATGGCTGTTGAAAATTGTCGGTATTGTACCCGCACGACTGATATTATGGAAGTTGTGGCGGAACTCGAAGTTTCCATCCTTTACATCGTGAAGGATCAGAGTTACCGGGGTCGCTGTATTCTGGCGTTAAAGGAACACAAGACTGAGGTTTTTCAGTTAAGTGTCGGAGAGGTTGAAGCGTTCGGACGGGATATGGCGAAGGCTTCCAAGGCTATTCACGAGGCGTTTAAGCCGGACAAGATCAACTATGCGGCCTTCGGGGACACCTATCCACACGTGCATTTTCATTTGGTGCCGAAGTACCACGAGGGCAAGTCTTGGGGAGGGCCGTTTGAGTTGGCCCCAAATCCCGACAAGTTTTTGTCTGCACAGGAAATTGCGGAACCGATTGCGAGGCTTAGAGAGAAGTTGTGAGGGAAACGGTGCCCGAAACGGCCGTTACCGGATAGAGTGCTTCTGCTCAACAATAGTAAGAGCCTGTTCAAAAACCCCATGGGACGCAAGTCTCCGCGGTGATTCGGTCGCGGGCCTTGCCCGCGACTGAAACGTGGAACGGGGGCGTTACGGGGGTCTGGCCTACAACCCTCAACGTCCTGTTTCGGGTTTCCGGCCGGGGCGTGGTACACCGTAGGTGTGCGGCACACACGGTGTGCTTCGGTAATGCGTCCATCCGTGGACGCTGAGCAAACCGCCACTTGCGCTTATCGGGTTTGCTTAAGGTACGCCCACCAAACCCACGCTTGCGTGGGTCACCATGCACCGCATGGTTTTGTCCCCGTAGAGGGGGTAGCGTAGGGCGCAAGACCGGAGCGAGGGGGCGGCAATTTGCCGCGACTTCCCCCTTTTTGCTGAGATTTTGAACAGGTTCTTGCGATGAGAAGGGGCCTTCATGCGAGTTTGTCCATAATGGAGACACAGTATGGACAAACTGCCTTAAAAACGCATTTGCGAATGCAGTGTCTGTCCGCAAAACCGTGAACGTCGTTTGCGCGCCGACTTTGTGGACAGAGGCTAATTCACGATGAGGGTCGGCACGGTTTCTTTCAGGATTTTGCGGAGGAGGGTTGCGTTGCGGTATGCGGCGGGCGCGGTTTTGTCGAGGAAACACACCGGGCGCAGTCTTTCTATGACCTCGGACAGGGACGGACGGTCGGCGGGCTTTTTGTGGACGATGAGGATGCGTTCTTCGCCGGTCGGGGCGGGTTCCTCATCGCCGCCATAGAGCCGTTCGTCGAGCCGTTCGCCGGGGCGCAGTCCTATGGTTTCGATCTTGATGTCCGTGCCGGGTTCGTAGCCGTAGAAGCGGATCATCTGTTCGGCAATGTCTTTGATTCTGACGCTTTCGCCCATGTCGAGGAGGTAGAGTTCGCCGTTTTTGCCGACCCCTCCGGCTTTCAGCACGAGGGAACAGGCTTCGGGGATGGTCATAAACCAGCGGCGCATATCGGGATGGGTGATGGTAACGGGACCGCCCTGCTCGATCTGGGTCTGGAACAGGGGAACGATGGACCCGCGTGAGCCCAGCACGTTGCCGAAGCGGACGCCCATGAACTGGGTTTGCCCATCCGATCGCAGCCCGGCACGGGTTTCTGGGACGGGGTTTTCGTTTTTGCCCGCTTCCAGCACGATACGCTCGCAGAGGTGTTTGGACGCGCCGTAGACGGATACCGGTTCCACCGCCTTGTCCGTCGTGATGAGGACGAAGCGTTTCACGCCGCGTGCCTTAGCCGCCTCTACGAGATTCCGGGTGCCGAACACGTTGTTCTGGATTCCGGCGACCGGGTTTTCTTCGGTCATCGGGACGTGTTTGTAGGCGGCGGCGTGGAAAATCACGTCGGCCTTGAGCTTGCCGAGGATGTAGTCGAGGAAATCGCGGTCTTTCAGGTCGCCCAGAACCGGAATGATCGCCGTTTTCTCGCCGACACCCCCGTCCTGTAAGAGGCGCAGTTCCCGGTCAATCTGGTAAATCGCGTTTTCGCCGTGGCCGAAGAGGTAGAGCCGCTGTACGCCCGCCGAAAGAAGCTGACGGCAGAGCTCGCTACCGATGGAGCCGCCCGCGCCGGTTACCAGTACCCGCTTCCCCCGGAGGTAGGCGAGGCTTTTCTTGAGTTGTACGGCTACCGGCATCCGGCCGAGAAGGTCTTGCAGGTCGATTGAGCGTGTCTGAACAAGGTGGGCGTCGCCCTCGACAATCTGAGCGATCCCCGGCAGGATGCGGATCTTCTCAAAACCGGCCGCCTTGAGGATGGCATAGAGATCTTTCAGGTATTCGCGGCTCGCCGTGGGCATGGCGATGATCGCTTCGTCGGCGGCCATCGTGCGAAGCAGCCGGGCAACCTCGCGGATCGGGCCCAGAACGGGAATCCCGTCGATCTGGCGGCCGATTTTCTGTGGGTCGTCATCCAGAAACGCGACCACTTCGCCAAAAACCGCCTTCTCCTTAATCTCCCCGGCGAGTTTCCGTCCGGCAAATCCCGCTCCGATAATATAGAGCCGTTTCGATTGCGCTACTCCCATACTCCGCTCCCTTCTATTCTCTTTTATCACCATCGGCATTTCCCGCCTCCGCCTAAAGCATCTGCCGTGCTATGTGGTAGCGGGTTGATGTGCCGGGTGCTTCTGTCTTCTCATCGAGATAACGGGTCGATGTGCCGCTCGCTCGCAATGACGGACGGGGACGGGTACCGTTTAGGAAGCGGTTGCCGATGGGGGTAGCGATACCGCATGGCACGTTTTTTTGGGCGGGTGCTGTTGAGATAGCGTGTCGATGTGCCGGGTGAACACCGCCTACAGGCGGCTGTGCTACCGGCGCAACGTGCTGTCTCAAGGCGGCGTACGGCCTCTTGATGCTACCGATTTGGGTAGCCAAGCTACCGAAGGTAGCCGCCGCCTTACGGTGGTGTTCACCCGACCGGAACGATAATACCGAATAGCACGCTCTTGGGACGGGTACTGTTGAGCAAGCGTGTCGATATGCCGGGTGTACACCACCTACAGGCGGCGGTGCTACCAGCGCAACGTACGGTCTCAAGGCGACGTATTACCGCCTGATGCTGCCGTTTTGGGTAGCAATGCCGCCTTACGGTGGTGTTCACCCGGCCGGAACGATAATACCGAATAGCACGCTCTTGGAGCGGGTACTGTTTAGCGGGCGGTTAGCGGCGGAGATAGCCGCACCAAGCAGCACGCCTCTTGGCGGGTACTGTTTAGAAATCGGTTGCCGACCGGGGTAGCAACACCAAGTAACACGCCTCTTGGCGGGTAGTGTTTAGAAATCGGTTGCCGACCGGGGTAGCAACACCAAGCAGCACGCCTCTTGGCGGGTTCTGTTTAGATAGCGGCCCCCCGTCATTGCGAACCCGCAGGGTGAAGCAATCCAGACGAAGCGGCGGCCTCCCCACTGGATTGCTTCGCTCGGCAATGTGCCGCTCGCTCGCAATGACGGACTGGGGCGGGTGCCGTTTAGAAATCGATTGCCGACCGGGGTAGCAACACCAAGTAGCACGCCTCTTGGCGGGTACTGTTTAGAAATCGGTTGCCGACCGGGGTAGCAACACCAAGCAGCACGCCTCTTGGGACGGGTACTGTTTAGCGAGCGGCCCCTCGTCATTGCGAACCCGTAGGGTGAAGCAATCCAGACG
>JAISZQ010000096.1 GCA_031269165.1 Spirochaetaceae bacterium | reverse complement strand
AAACCCAGCAAAAGGGGGAATCGGCAAGTTGCCGCGCCTTCCCCCTCGCTCCGGTCTACGCCCTACGCTACCCCCTTCAACGGGGGTCAGACCCCCGTAACGCCCCCGAATCACAGCGGAGGATTACATCCTGCGGGGTTATTGAACAGGCTCTTATCTATAAGCGTCTTTTTCCCGCCGTCAAAAAAGAGCGCGTTTTTCATGTTGAACTTGAGGTAGACCGCCTCGTCCAGATCCGCGCTGGTACTGTTCGGCGCGGCGATGCGTATCTTCTCGCCGTTCACGTCGGCGGTCATGATAACCTTGTTGCCGATGGGCTCGAAGGCGTACACCGTGCCCCTTATCCAGCCCGCGCCCTGCGGGGCAAGGCTGAAACCGACGTCAATCCCCCGTATTCCCACGTCAACCGACGTGATTCCCGCCTCGCGCAACGCCCTCCCCGCACCGTTTTCCGGGAAGAGCGGCTGTTCCTGCCCCAGGGCTTTTAAGGACAACGCGCCGTTCTCGCTTGAAAGTTCCGCCGGGAAGATCGTTATCTCAGGCTCGCCAAAGAGACGCGCCACAAACTCGTTGACCGGCGTGTAGTACATGTCCAAGGAACTCCCCAACTGTTCTATTTTGCCGTTGTTCATCACCGCGATCCGGTCGGCCAACGACATGGCCTCCATGAAGTCATGGGTCACGTAGATGGTCGTGGTGTTGAACGCGCTCTGCATTTCCTTGAGTTCACCGCGCATGAAATGGCGCAGTTTGGCGTCAAGGTGGGCAAGCGGCTCGTCCATCAGAAAGACTTTCGGATCGCGCACCAGACAGCGGCCTATCGCGACCCGCTGACGCTGGCCGTTTGAAAGCTGGCTCGGCTTCCGCTCGCAGAGGCCGTCGATCTTCATCATCGTGACCACCCGTTCCACGGCCTTTTTGATGGCCTCCTCGTCTTTGCGGTGCAGGGGGCTCCGCAGGGGAAAGGCGATGTTGTCGTAGACCGAAAGATGGGGATAGAGCGCGTAGTTTTCAAAGACCATCGACACGTTCCGGTACATCGGCTCAATCAGGTTGACGATCTCGCCGCCGATCTTGACCTGCCCCTCGTTGGGGAATTCGATACCGGCTATCGTCTTGAGCACCGTGGTTTTTCCCGCACCGGCCGGCCCAAAGAGTACGAAGAACTCGTTGTCCTTGATGTCAAGGCTCAGGCGGTCAACGGCAGCCGTTCCTTCCTTCATGCCCTTGTATCTCTTGGTAATGTTTTCAAGCTGTATTCTTGCCACTGGGTTATCCTTTTATCCTTTGACCGCGCCGAAACTCAGGCCCCGCACCAGATGTTTCTGGATAAACAGACAAATGATGATTTCCGGCAACACCGCGATAATCGCCGCCACCGCCACTTGCCCGTAGTGCACCGCGTCGGAGGCCATGTACCGGAGACTGGTTATCGTGATGGTCTGTACTTTCATGCCGCTCAAAATCAACGGGAAGGTAAAGCTGTTCCACGCGAAGATAAAGGCCAAGAGGCCGGAGGCGACAAGGCCCGGTTTTACCAGTGGGAGCAACACCTTGAAGAACACCGCATACCACGTGTAGCCGTCAAGCTGGGCCGCCTGTTCCACTTCCACGCTTATGTCCTCGAAATAGCCCCGCACCACCCATATAAGAAGCGGCATCGTGATAAGCTGGTACACCCAGATGAGGCCGAAGTAGGTGTCGTATAAGCCGATCCGCTGAAATATCATGAACAACGGGAGGATCACCAGAATCTCCGGCGCGAACTTGAACGAGAGAATCTGAAAGGCCCAGCCTTCCTTGTTCTTGAAGTCGTAGCGGGCAAGCGCGTAGGCCGCCGGCACTCCCGCAAGGACGGTGAGGAGAACCGCGCCGCCCGACACGATGAAGTTCTGGATAAACGCCTTGATGTAATCCGAGTCCTGCCTGAGCAGTACCGCCTGATAATTTGACAGTGTTGGGGTAAACTTAAAAATCGTGGTGACGACCTCCGCGTCGGACTTGAAGGACATGAGCAACATCCAGACAATCGGAAAAATCGCAAAGATGGCGTAGACCGTAAGGCCGAAGTTTCTCCCCACGGCCAAAAGCGCGTCCTGCGTTTTTTTGTTGCGCGCGGCCTGTTCAATACTCGTACTCATATAATCTCCTTATTCACATAATTCCCGTTTCATATAAACTCCGTTTCTCACATAGTCCCTTTTATAATAATCTAATGGTAACTATTCAGTCGCCTTTGCTACCGGAAACCAAGCCGCCGCTGGGATGGGGGCGTTGCGGGGGCGGAGCCCCCGCTGAGGGGGATAGCGGAGGACGGCTCAAACCATTGCGGGGTATACCCCCGCAATGGTTTGAGCTGGCCGGAGCGAAGGGGGAGACGAGGCAACCTGTTGCCGTCCCCCTTTTTATATAATTTCTTTTCACATGATCCCCTTTTCAATATAATCCCCATATAAATATAATCCCGCTATAACCCGGCGGCTTCTTTCGCGTATTTGCGCTGCTTTTCAACGATTTTCCGCGCCGTTATGTTCACCACGAGCCACAGCATCAACAGATAGGGCAACGCCCGGCCCGGTTGCTGGTAGGTAAAGGCGGTGAGATAACTCGTGAGGGAAATGTTCATCAGCGTGTTTCCCGGCCCACCCTTAGTGAGGGCAAATATGATGCCGAATTCCTGCAAGGCCGCCATCGAGCGGAAGAGCAACGCGATATAAAGAAACGGCTTCAACATCGGCAGGGTGAGGGTCTTGAAGGTAAACCACGCGCCCGCCCCGTCAACCTGCGCGGCCTCAAAAGGCGACTTGGGCAGGGATTGGATGCCCGCCAGAACCAGCAACAGGATAAAGGGCGTGTTGACCCAGGCATCGATCATCACCACGGTAAACATCGCGGTGTTGTGGGACGCGGCCCACGGGAAATTGTAGAGGCCGAATATATTCAAAAACTTTTCGATGATGCCGACCGAGTTGGAAATCATCAGTTGCCAGATAAGTACGGCGATAGCCGGGGCGACCATCAGGGGGAACATCAGCACCACTTTCAAAATCCGGCTGTAGGGGGTGTCTTTTCGCAAGAGAAACGCGACGCCCATTCCCAGAAGCAATTCAGCACCGGTAGAAGAGATGGCGTACACAAAGGTGACGAAGGCGGCATGGTAAAAATCGGGGTTCGCCAGCATCCCCCCAAACTGGAGTTTGCCGTCTATCATGTCGAAACTGAGCCAGTTGCGGAACCAGTTCCAGCGCCACTGGTCCATCGGAAGCCGGTATGACGCATTGGTCAGACTCAACACAATCGCGGTGAGGAAGGGGATCATAATCCCGATGAGGATGATCATTCCCGGCGCGATAATATAGTACGGACGCATCCTCACGTTTTTAGGCTGCTCGTTATAATTTATTTCTGTTGCAACTGGTTTTGTTGCCATATCCTGTCCTCTTTCAAAAATGCCGGGGCACGGTCAGGAGGAAGTCGGCATTATGAAACCGATTTACTTCATATACCGTGATAGCCGCGCCCCGGCTGGAATACTGAGCCTGTTTCAAAACTCGCCGTTTTGAAACAACCGAGACTGTTCCAAAACCTCAAGTTTTGGAACAGCAACCTTTAAAAAACGCAGTTTCGTAAGGCTTTAGCCTGAGAAACTGCATGAGCCTGTCCAAAACTAACCGAGTTTTGGAACAGGCTCAGCCCTCTTACTGCTGTAACGCCCGGTCCATGCGCTGTTTCAGCGCGTCAAGTCCCGCCTGAACCGTCACGCGGCCCGCGACCATGTTTTGCAGGGTTTCGGCCCAGTCAAGCGTGGTCTGGAAGAAGGCCGGCTGCGGCGTAAAGAGGATGCCCGCATTCGGGGATGTCTTGTTAAAGGTATCGATATACCCTTCCTGAGCGGCCATCTTTGTCTTGAAGCCCTGAGAATTCCACACCGAAGTCCGTACCGGGTCCATGTTGTTGCCCGTCACCGAGGCGTATTCAAGGAATTCCTTGCTGGTAAAGTATTGCAAGAAAAGCCATGCCGCGCCTTTGTTTTTTGAATTGGCGTTCATAGCCATCGACCAAATCCAGAAGTTCGATTTGACCGGGTCGCCTTTTTTGGCTACGGGATGGGTTGCGAACGCGATGTTTCCGCCTTCGGCCATGTTTTGCAGGTTCACCTGAATCGAGTTGTTGTCCGCGTCCCACTGCATCGCGGCCTTGCCCGCGCCGAGTTCCGCCTGCCCGATATACCAGAACGTGTTCGACCACTGGGGAGAACCGCCCCGCTTGACCAAGTCTACCCAGAACTGGTTCATGGCGGCCGATTCGGGCGAATTCACCTTGGAGACGAGCTTCCCGCCTTCGATGGCGAAGTCCTTCGCGCCAAACTGGGCGAAGACACTCAAGTATGCGGGGTGAATCGTTCCCCAGTCACGGGCGCCGCGCAGGGCGATCGCATACGAGCCGGGGCCGTTCCACTCTTTCAGCTTGTCACAGGCTTCCAGCAACTCCTGATAGGTCTCCGGGACTTTGGTGATACCGGCTTTGGCAAAGGCGCGTTTGTTGTAGGCGAGGCTGTAGACTTCGCAACCCAACGGAAACGCCCAGAGCTTGCCGCTGCCCGCCGCATGACCGGGAACGCCGTCCCATTTCAGCGCGTTGATAACGCTGGGCACGATGTCGCCGTAATCATAGCCGGGAGCAACCAGGGCAGGGTTATTCACATACTCGTCCAGAGGCTCCACGTTACCGGCGGTGGAATAGTCCCAAATCTGATACACGCCGGACATGAAAAGATCGGGCGTACCGGAACGGCTCGAAAGGGCGTTTGAAACCTGGTCAAAATAGTTGGCCTCAGGCGTTACCTGAATGTTGACCTTAATCCCCGTCTGGGCTTCAAAATCCTTCAGCTTCTGCTGAACCGCCGTCGATGTGGAATGTTCCACCATGTAGACCGTGATGGTCTGACCGTTGTACCGCTTCCAGTCAAAAGCGCCCGTCGCTTTTGTGTCAGCAGGCCCACTCGCCGCCTTCCCGCCGCCGGCAAAAACCGCAACGGCAATGCCCGACAACACCACACAAAGAACCAATTTCTTAAACATTCTCTCCCCCTCTGTCTGCGTCTTTCGCGCAAACAAACTAAAAATTTGATGATTACAGTGTAAGGGCGAAAAATCGTGCCGTCCAGACGAAAAATTTATCTATTTTTTGCAAATTCTTTGCAATCGCAGGCAAAAGCCCCACTTTTTTACGAAAACCATCACTTTTTTTAGGGATCAACGCATAGAATAAAAGGGAACCACGAACGGGAATTCCGGTTAACCGCAGATTGCACGGATTAGATGGATTGACGCGGATAAGAGGTGAGGTTGTCATTGCGAGCCGCTCGTTAGAGCGGGCGAAGCAATCCAGAGGGAACGCCCCGTCTGGATTGTTTCGCCGCTTCGCGTCTCGCAATGACGGCCTATCGTCATTGTGAGCAAGTCATCTGTCATTGCGAGCCCGCTACTCGTTAAAGCGGGCGAAGCAATCCAGAGGGAACGCCCATCGTCCAAAACACGACATTTTCCATTATCAATTCTCCATTATCAATTCGCGCAACGCGCGCACACGCAACGCGCGCGGCCTTGACAACACATAAGTATTCAAATATATTCAAAGTATGCTGAAGGTATACCTTGAAACGACCATTTTCAACCGTTTTTTTGAAAACGAACGTGATTATAATAGAGAAACGCGAAACCTCTTTGACAAAGTGGCAAAAAAAGAAACAGAGGTAATAGACAATGAATAATTATGAAAATGAACTCGATGAAATAAGGGTAACATTATACGAAGAAACCTGCAACAGGGGAAAAGATGAAATTGTGGAGATGGTAAATACCCATGCCCACAAAATAGCGCAAGAATTTGGAATACCTATAGCAAAAGAAGCAAACCAACCTGTTCCAAAACATTGGGGAACGGGAAGCCGCGAGGCCCCTCGGCAGGGGACGATTCCGATACGGGAATGAGGTCTTAGGGGCAGCCATCCATCATTGCGGAGCTGAGCCGCTTATGAGAGCGGGCGGAGTAATCCAGCGGAAGGCCTTCCCCGTCTGGATTGCTTCGTCGCTTCGCGTCTCGCAATGACGATCCTCTCATTTTCCATTTTCAATTCCCCATTATCCATTCGCGCAGCGCACGCCCCCCTTGACAAAAAAAACGGGCTGTGGTAGAATCCACTATAAGGTATTCAAAATGGTTTGTCTGGTGAAAAAATTCTTTCTTTCTCCGGTGAGAATGGTGGTCTATATGCGAAAATTGGACACCCCCCCCCCCTCACATAGGCTTTCTGTCCGCCGCTGACCTTGCGCGGCGCGTTTCTTCCTCTGTTCCGGCTGTCGTTTCTTTCGGGTGTTATAAAAGCCCCTTCCGCAAGACAAACTCGCGGCGGGGGCTTTTTGTATATACCGGCGCGGTTTCCGCGTCAAAATTTTTCCATGTTAGGAGTGTAGTTATGAAAAGAATGGTTTTAGTTATCGCAATTCTGGCGGCGGGAATACCCGTCTTCGCCCAGACAACGGGCCTTAGGGAATTCGATTTCTTCGGCGGACAAGGCGGCAACCCTCGCGGCATAGATTTTGCCCTTGACGGCAAGGGCCTCCTTGTTTCGGGTTCGCATAGTGACGCGTCAGGCTATATGGTAAACGCCGACGAGGATCTTGAGCTCAGCGGTAAGCGCAGGCTTATCATCACGATTTCGGGCATCACGGAAAACGACGCCTTTGATATGTCAAAACTGCTCAAGCTGGAGTTGAATGACGAACCGCAGATAACGGTTAGCCCGGGTATGA